>QHZC01000107.1:0-16983 GCA_003224515.1 Acidobacteriota bacterium | reverse complement strand
TCGAGGGGAATGCGAATGAAGACGCCGGAATTATCATTGAAGTCGCGCATCTTGTAGACCACGCGGATGCGGCAATTGGAGAGCTTGCCGCCTGTCCAGTAAAGAAGGCCCATGCCGCCGTGCGTGCGAATGAGGCCATCTTCGACCGTCATGTTGCCGGGGCCGACATGTTTCCAGCCGGTGAGATCCTTCCCGTTGAAGAGCGGCTTCCACGCAGGAGCTTGTGGCTGCGCGGCGGCAAATGCGAACGGAGTCGATACCGCGGCGACCATCAGCATTGTTACCCATTTGCGCAGATTCATGGCGCGTTTCTCCTCGGAAAGATCAAGCCAAGTAAGTGCGCAGCATGCTGCGCACCTACAAAGAGAAATCAAAACTGCAAGTTGTGAAGATAGTCGTAGCTGATCTTGATGTCGTTGAACGCTGATTTCGGATAGTCGTTTTCCACGAAATAGTGCTTGATACCGGCGGTGCCGGAGTGTGCGAAAAGATTTTTCCAGGCGATGGAACCCTGGCCGACGTCGGCCATGCGGCCACCAAACTTGACGGACTGCCCCATCGCTCCCTCGTAAGCACTCGGCGTAGACGCATCCTTCACCCAGTCTTTCACATGCACAAGCGGGAAACGGCCGGGATGCTTTTCGAAATAGGCCAGGGGATCCTTGCCGGCGACGCTGATCCAGCAGAGATCGAGTTCCATGGCGACGAGTTTCGGATCCGTTTCAGTAAGGAGGAAATCATAAGGGAGTTTTCCGCCGAGCGAATCGGCGGGGTCGAATTCGAATGAATGATTGTGATAGCCAAACTGAATGCCAGCTTTCTTGCTCGGTTCGCCGGCGCGATTGAATAATTCAGCGGCGCGTTTCCAGCCGTCCGTTTCTTTGCGCTGCTTTTCGTCAATCCAGGGACAAATGATGTAGCTGTGGCCTACGATTTTCGCGGCTTCGAGGGTTTCCGGCCACTTTTTCTCGACGACGTCGTAACCGACGTGGCAGGAAGGCGAGACCAAGCCATTCTTGTCGAGGATGGCGCGGACGTCTTTCGGAGAATGATCGAAGTATCCAGCGAATTCGACTTCCTTGTACCCAACGGCGGCGACTTTCGCAATGGTGCCCTCGAAGTCGGTCTTTATGGCCTCGCGCACGGTGTAGAGCTGGAGGCCGACGCGGTCAATGGAATGTGCGGTGTCCGCAGCCCAGGAAGAGCGTGAGGCCGTCAGTGCGGCTGCGATGGAAGTACCGATAAATGTGCGTCGATTCATGGGCCGCATTTTACTCCATTCGAAAGGAAAGGGAACAGAGAAACGTTGGAAAAGCAAGAAGGGCACCTTTCGAATCGGTGGTGATTTCTGAGCGGATGCCGGTTTGCGTTTCCGCGGCGGTCACCCTGGCGTCGATGATGATGCCGCTGCGATAGGTAACCACACCGGAGATGCTGCCAGTGATTCCGGCCCAGGCCGGCGCGGCTCCAAAGACAATCGCGACGATCGATGCAGGAAGACGCCTGGAAAGAAATCGCATCGAATTGCCCCTTTGAGAGATTCTTCACCCCCAATGCGAATCAATATCGCAAGAATGTGGTCTTCCAACTTCTTGAAGAATTGCGCGACCGCGATCGTGGCAATTATTTGGTACTTGTGTCCCACAAGGCCCCGACGTGCGTATCGCACAGCGCACGCTATGATTTGAAGAAACAGAAGGGCGGTCCGATGGGTCGGACCGCCCTTCGAGCCAGTTGTTTGACTAGAAGTAGAACCGCAGACCGAGCTGCATGCGGCGGCCAACTGGGTGTGATTGAAGAGGTTAAAGTTTTCCAATCGGAAGTCGAATCCGGTTTTCTCATTAATTGGAAACTTCTTGAAGAGGCCGAAGTCGAAGTTGAGGCGTCCAGGTAATGTCAGCGTATTGCGCCCGACAGTGCCGAATGTGAGGCCCGTGGGAACAGCGAAAGCCGCGGGGTTGTATGCGAGCGGCCCCCGCTCGCTTGGATCCTGATTTGCGGAAAACCCGGAGCGTGGATCGCCCACCAAATCAGGCCGGGAGCCGGTACCTGTGCCATTGCCAACGCCAGCGTTGTCGCCGAAAGCGTTCAAGCCATTGGTCGTTACGCTGAAGGGCGTCCCGGTCTGGGCGACGGTGATGCCCGAGATCTGCCAACCGCCCAGGAGCGCATGGGAGAACCCAGTGCCCTTGAAAAACGGAAAGCCGTAGACGTAGCTGATGGCAAGGTTATGCCGTAGGTCGAAATTCGAACTGGCCCGATTGGCGGCAAAGTCGTAGGCGTTGACGAACGCGGTGTCGCTGCGGTCGGAGGAATCGTCTATCGAGTGGCTGTAGGTGTAGGCCAGGCTCAACGTCAGATCGCCCACGTTGCGTTGCACTCCCACCTGCAGGGAATGATAGATGGAATTCGCGGCATCCCTAAGAGTGTTGATGTTGTTGAAGCCAGGGAAGGCGGTACGGACCGAAGCATTACTGGTAACAGTCCCGCAAGCAACCGCAAGGTTGAGCGCCACCTGTCCAGAGATTGGATTGCCATTTACAGTGCCATTGGCAAGATTTGAGTCTGGGCAGACCGTGTTAACGGGCAGACCTGTGTTGTTCGGGTCTCCCGTAGTAACGATCGGTTCGCCTTTAGTGTAAGGGTTTGACGACGCAGGCACGGGCAGAAGCTGGTTGGCGTTGCTGAGCAGGGTCAGGTGCGTACCTTTGCTTCCGACGTAGGCGGCCGACAGCACAAAGTGGTAAGGCAGTTCTTTCTGGACGTTCAAGTTCCACTGCTGAACGTAAGGCCAAATGGCCTTGTTCGGAATGGAAACGACCGTAAGTGGAAAGAAGGGAATTGCTCCACCATTCGCACCGATGCATGCGTAGCCGCCATTCGGCCCAGCGGGGCATCCGTTAAGCCCCACAGCGACGTTGGACTGCGTCGCGGAAAGAACGAGCGGTGGGGAGCCTTCCAGCGATTCGGTGTTGCCTTCCACGGATGGCCATCTTGCCGTCTCCCTTGGGATCAAATGCGAATCCGATCCGTGGTGCTGGATTGAAGAGGTGGCCTTTCAGGCAGCCAGCGTTGGAGGAAGATCCAACGCTAACAGTGGGGAAATTTGACCCCGGCACCAGAGGAAATGTTCCTCCCTTTCCTCCGCACTGGACGAAGCCGTTGAGGGGATTGGCAGTATTCCCGACGTTCTGCTGGAGAGAGCCATCGTTGGGATCTAAGGCGGGCGAGTTTGCAGGATTGAAAGCGCTAGGGTCAAAGTTGAAGGCCTGCCGGTAGCGCTCGCGGTAAGTTCCATACAAGCTGACCCGCAAGCCAAGATTTAGGGTGAGACGTTTGTTGATGCGCCAGTCGTCCTGGAAGTAAGGTTCCGCGATTCTGTACCGGTCGTAGTATTGCTTTTCCGCGGTCCATTGCTGGTAGCTCGCGACGTTCCCCAGCAGCAGATCGGCGAAGGCGTTGCCCGTCGTGACATTCGCGTCGCCGGTGTCAAGAGTCAGAATGCCCTGTACGTTGGGAGAGTTGGCCTCGTTCTTCTGCGCGAACACGATGTAAGCGCCGAATTGGAAGGTGTGAGTGCCGAACATCTTAGTCATGTTGTCGCGATAGGTGTATGTGGGATTGGCATTGTGCCACGGGAAATACCCGCTATCTTGGCCGAAGCCTCCGCCATAGGCCGCGTTGCCACTTAGGTCGATCGCTGGAAGTTTTCCGCCGAAACCATTGTCGAAAATGAAGCCCATCGGAAACCCAGAGGGCAACGCTACGGGTCCCCCGGTGGTGAGAAAAATATGGTCGCCGGTGTAGCTGGCCACGAATTCATTGAGGAGTGTCGGCGAAATATTCGCGTTCAGGCGAGCCACGAAGCTTGACCCTGGACCCACGAAGTTTGTCGTGACGTTTTGGAAATTGGTAGTTCCGTTGCCCCACAACGGGCTCGGCACAACCGTCTGCCAGGAATCATGTATGTAACGGAACGTTAGGCGATAGTTGTTGGTGAGGTTGTGGTCAATACGAATGAGTTCTTCCCGCCAGGTGGTTGGTGTCGAGATCGTCTGATGGAATGCCGGGAAGCCACCTACAGTAAAGCCGGGAATGGCCTTGGGAATCAGCGCCAGGAGTGCGGTGCCGACTCCGCTCGGCGTAACACTGTTGTTCGGGAAAGTTGTGAGCGTGGCTGCCCCAGGGTTCGTTGCAGGGCAATCCGGAAATGCCGTATGCGTGAAAGTCGTGGTTGTTTGTCCGGTCGGGATCGCGGGACAAAGGTCGCTGAAGTCACCGGTTCGCTCGGCATCTGAGGGAACATTCGGCGTGGTAGACACGTCTGACGAGGGAGCCGAGGAGGTATTGCTTTCCTTCCGCCATTCCTCAGAGAAGAAGAAGAACGTCTTCTTTTTGTCCGAATTGTAACGGTTGGGGATAAAAACCGGACCACCAATGGTGTAGCCATAATCGTGCTTCTTATAGGATGCCTTCTTGGCGGTCGGATCCGCTCCTTCTGCCCAGGATTTGGCGTTGAAGAAATCATTGCGCAGATACTCGAACCCACTGCCGTGGAAGGAGGTGCCGCCGCTCTTGGTCTCCACTTCCACAGTGCCCGAGCCGTTGCGGCCGTACTGCGCGCCGTAGTTCGAAGTCAACACCTTAAATTCGGCGATAGCCTCTGGATTTGGATAGACGTTGAGGGTGGCATTGCTGCCGTTATCCATGTTGTCACCACCATCGAGCTCCCAGTTGTTGTACCCGGTGCGGCCGCCGTTCATGCTGTAAGCGACGTTGCCATAGATGCCGACCTTGCCTTCATCCGAACCGGTCTGGTTGACGACTCCAGGAGTCAGAGTGACGAGCTGGGTGAAATTGCGGCCATTCAACATGAGCTGATCGATTTGTTTGCCGGTCACGGTTGCGGTGAGGGCGGAAGATTGTGTTTCCACCTGCGCTACGCTTTCCCCAGTTACCTCGACTACTTCCGTAACCACACCAACGGTCAACAGCACGTCGACGCGGATTTTCTGTGCCACGTCCAACACGACTTTCGTAGCTGAGTATTTTTGGAAGCCTTTGGCTGTTACCACGATGTTGTATGTGGCCCCTGCCAAACCAGGAACCACGTAGGCACCGTCAGAGTTCGTGGTGGTGGTGCGCGTCAGACTACCCGCGGTGTTCGTGATCACCACTTCCGCGCCGACGACGGCAGCGCCGGACTTGTCGGTCACAGTCCCGCTGATGTAACCGGTGTCCTGGGCGGGCGAAGCGAGGGGGAGGGCCAGCCCAACGACCAGCACGCCGAGCCACAACCAAGCTGCTCCCAAATTATTCATTCGGTTTGTGGAAAGGTTTGAATGTTCCTTCACGTTAAGACCTCCAAGAAAGGCTCGAATTGGGGGAGACGTGGAATGCAAGGCCCTGCGCAGAGGGTTGAAGTGGCACCCCTGAAGCCACCCCGTGCAGAAAGCTCCCTGATCGGACACAGCCTCCACCACTCGACGACCGCAGGTAACGCACCGAAGCTGTTTATTAAAACGAGTTAGTAGTGCATTTAATGGTTGGTGTCAAGCGAGAAATTTGTCCCCAGGTGAGATATAGCAGGTGCGGCTGCGGAAACGGATCAAACAGGTGGCGTTTTACGGGACCAAACTGCAGAGGCTTCTTGATATCTCGTTTGGACTGCCGGACACTAAATGCTGATGCGCGCACAATCCTTCAATCGCCACTCATTGGCAGGAGTTCTGGCGATGAGTCTCCTCTCGGCTGCCGTCAGGCCCGCTCGTGCGCGGCTTGCGACAGAAGCAGGCGCAGCGCAGCAATCCACGTCGTCGCCGGCTATTGCGAAGAAGCGGATGGATCCGCAAGCCTGGTTTGCCGAAGGGCAGACAGCGCTTCAGAGCGGGGACCTCGACGCGGCAGAAGCGGCCTTTCGCCAGGTGCTTAAAGCCGACCCGCGTGCGGGCTCGGCCTATTCCAATCTTGGCGTGATCGCCATGCGCCGCAAGGATTGGGACCACGCGATCACGCTCCTGCAGAAGGCCGAGAAACTCGAGCCAAAGTTGGCTGGAATCCGGCTGAATATCGGTCTCGTCGAATACCGGCGCGGCAATTATGCCGCCGCGATCGCACCGCTGTCCTCCGTCTTACGCGACCAACCGGACTCGCAACAAGCGCGTTACCTTCTGGGACTCTGTCAGGTCTTTACGAAGAAATATGCAGAGGCCGTGACGGTGCTCGAACCTCTGTGGCCCCAAAAGTCCGATGACGTGTTGTATCTCTATCTGATCGATATTGCCGCAGTGGAGTCCGGCCAAAAAGAGCTCGACGAAAAAATCCTCAGCCGCATGATCGAGGCAGGCGGAGGAACGCCGGAATTTCACCTCATCATGGGAAAAGCATTTCTGAACCGCTCCGAAGTCGGCGAAGCCAAGGCGGAACTGGAACGCGCCGCCGGCGGTAACCCTAACCTTGCCTATCTGCATTTCAATCTGGGTATCACCTATATGCGTTTGGGTGAAAACGAGCGAGCCGAAGCCGAATTTCACCGCGATATCGCACTGGAACCAGATCTCGCCGACAACTACGAACAGCTTGGCGTCCTCTATTCGCGTATGCAAAGGGACGAGGACGCGGAGAAAGCATTCCACGAGGCGCTAGATCGGGATGCCAAGAGCGCAGGAGCATACCTGGGGATGGCAAAACTGTATCAAAAACAGAAAAAGCCACAACCGGCATTGAGAATGGTCGATACAGCGCTGCGCCTCTCGGCGGATATCTATGGCGGCCACTTCCTGCGAGGACGAATCCTGATGCAGCTGGGTCGGCAAGAGGAAGCGCGTGTGGAGTTTGCGGCCGCGCAGAAGGGCATGGAGGGCCAGTTGAATAAGGAACGAGAGTCGCGAGAGGACGATCGGGTGCCCAACCCTGAGCTGACTCAGCAGCCGCAATAAGAGGCGAGCTGTTCACGAAAAATCAGAGGGCGGTGCTTGCCAGGGTCCGCGCGCCTGCTCGATGGCTTCTGCGACCGCAAGCACTGACTCATCTTCAAACGGCCGACCAATCACTTGCACGCCGATGGGCAGTCCTTCCTTCGAAACGCCGGCGGGAACGGACGCGCCGGGAAAGCCGCTCAAGTTCAGCCACTGCGAAAACCGCATGGTGTCGCGATATCCCGTGCCGGGGAGATAGTTTCCCTGGCCGTGGCGAAACGCCGGACTTGTGGAAACCGGGGAAAGCAGAACCGGCGTGTCCCGCATTTGGCGCAGGATTTCAGCCCGGAGAAGGTCCCGATCCTCGCAAGCCTTCGTGAATTGCTTGAGAGTAATTTGATTTCCAGAGGTTGCGCAAGCGAGATACTCGCGAAACAACGGGCTGATTTGATCTTTACGGCCGGCAATGCTATCGCTGAACAAATTGCCGATCACCGGGCCAAAGAAAAACCACCACAGATCGATCGCGCGATCGAGTCCATCAAGCCGGAAAGGCTCAACGGTGAAGCCTCGCTCGCCGAGTAATTTTGCGGCCCGCTCGACGGCCGCGCGCGTCTCCGCAGTCGCGACACCGAGCGCGTCGCTCTCCAGAATTCCGATGCGCATGCCGCGCACCTCACCCTCTCGGTACGCGCGCAACGGAACCGGCGCGGAGAGCGCATCGCCTGCGTCCGGTCCGGCCATCACTTCGAACAGCGAACGCACATCCGCGATGGAGCGGGCCATGGGGCCGGCGACGCCAATCCAGGAAAAGGCGCCGGCGCCCGGCGGAAAATGTCCCGTAGCAGGAATGCGGCCGGGCGTGGGCTTCAATCCGCAGATTCCACAAAAATGCGCGGGCACGCGAATCGAGCCGCCGCCATCGCTGCCGACGCCGCCCGCCGAACAGCTGGAGGCAATCGCGGCCGCTTCACCGCCGCTCGAGCCGCCTGCGGAGCATGTCAAATCCCACGGGTTGCTTGTTTTTCCAGTGAGCAGGTTGTCGGTTTCGTAGGCCATTAAGAATTCTGGAGTGTTCGTATTCCCGACGAGGATGGCGCCTGCTGCTTTTAATCTTGAAACAAGCGGAGCGTCTTCCTTTGGAACGTAATCTTTGCGCAGCAGAGAACCGGCAGGGCAGGGCCAGCCAGAAACGTCGATGCAGCTCTTAATAGTGAGCGGTACAACATGGAGAGGTTCGAGTCGATCGCCGCGCAAAACAGAACTTTCCGACGCGCGAGCCTTCTTGCGGGCTCCCTCGGCGTCCAGATGGACAAACGCATTCAGCTTCGGCTCCAGCCTCTCGATGCGTTTAAGATGGAGTTCGACGATTTCGACGGGAGAGACTCTCTTGGATCGAATTTCCTGGCTGATTTCCGCCAAGGCGCGATAGGGGAAGAAGCTCATGGCTTGATGAGCGAGAGTAAGCGTACACCCGGTGCGGGTCAAGGCAGGCGACGAAAGGCGCAACTCGGGGCGCATAAAAACGGTTGACGATGCGTAGAGCAGCCGGGAGAATTCCAATTGCGCCCGCTTGGGCAGTACTTGGAATTCGGGTATTCCGCGCGGACAGGAAGAATTATTTTCATGCGTTCAACTCGGCAGCATGCAGTGGGCGTGATTTTCGCTTGTTCAATCCTGATTTGCAGTGCCGCGATATTGGTGCGTTCCAGCGCACCGTCCGCACAGGAGCAGGCCGCGGCTACAAAGAAGTCCGGGTCGTCGGGCGGCGGGATTGTGGAAGCCTATCGTTTCAATACCCTGGGCGTTGCCTACATGAATCAGCAGCGCCCCGGGGACGCGCAAAAATACTTTGAGCAAGCCCTCCAGACCGACCCCAAATTTGCAATCGCCCGGCTGAATCTGGGCGTTTCTCTGCTCAGCCAGCAAAAGCTGGAGCCTGCGCGCGCGGCACTCGAAGCGGCAGCGCAGCAGCTTCCCAAGGATGCTTACGCTTGGTACAACCTCGGACTCGCCTACAAAGACCTCGGGGAGTCGGAGAAGGGCATCGCCGCTTTTCAGCACGTCACACAGATCGCGCCCAACGAACCTGACGCCTGTTATTTTGTCGGCTACCTGAACGCCCAGCTGCAGAAATATGACCAAGCCATCGCGGCGTTTCAGAAGGGGCTGGCCCTTGCTCCGTTTCATGCTTCGTCGGAATTCGGCCTGGCGCGCGCATTTCAGAGGAAAGGCGACGCTGCTGCCGCGCGCGAACACCTGACACGTTTCCAGAAAATCACGACGGAGCATCTCGGAGCGCCGTTTGGTGCAGGTTATGGTGATCAAGGCCGCTACTCACTCGCGGAGTTGCCGCTGAGTTCGGCTGTTGATGTTCCGGCCGCGATTCCAGTGCGATTTACGGCGGAAGCGAATGCGTTTGTGTCAAAAGGTGCAGGCGGCGGTGTCGAGATCGGACCGGGCACCGGCGCGTGTTTCTTTGACTACGATGGCGATGGCAAGCCCGACCTTATTCTGGTGAGCGGGGCGGCGGACGGCACCAGCCGCTTGCTACGCAATCTGGGCGATGGACGATTCGACGATGTGACGAAGGAAGCGGGCATCCATCTCACCGGCAGCGGCTTCGGATGCGCGGCCGGCGATTTCGACAATGATGGTCACACCGATCTCGCTATTTGTTTGGGTGACGGCGTCCGGCTGCTGCGCAACAAGGGAGATGGCAAGTTCGAAGACGTGACCCAAGCGGTGGGGATCCGCAGGGAAAAAGGCTGTGTGGGCGTGACTTTTGTGGACTACGATCACGACGGCGACCTTGATCTGTACATCACAACGGCGCCCGATTCAACTGCACCGGAAGCGCCAGCCCACAATGTTCTTTGGCGCAACAATGGGAATAGCACGTTCACGGATGTCTCCGCGGAAACGGCGCTCGGTTTTGCGGCCACAGGGGCTGGAGTCGTCATTACCGATTTTAACAACGACCGCGCCGTGGACTTCGTCATCGCGGGCGGGCAGGCGGGGGCTTCCATCTATCTCAATCCCCGCGAAGGGAAATTCACGCCGCTCGGTGGCATCGATTTCACCAAGGAGAAGTTGCCGCCGGCGGTGGGCGTGGTGGCCTTCGACTTCGATAAAGACGGCTGGATGGATCTAGCGTTCACGCACGCGGGCGCGCCGGGAATCAGCTTGTGGCGAAATGTGGAAGGAAAGCGGCTAGAGCGCGTTTCGCTCCCCGATTTAGGCTTGCAGAAAGGCTGGGGAATTGCCGCGCTCGATTACGACAATGACGGCTGGCTCGATCTGGTCGCCGCGGGAGAGTCGAGCAGCGGAGCGGAACTCCGCCTGCTGCGAAACCTGGGAAGCAACGGCTGGGCCGACGTCAGCAAGGATGTGCACCTCGATGCGGTCAAGCTGAACCGACCGCGAGCGATCGCGGTTGCGGATATCGATGGAAATGGCGACGCGGACTTGGTCGTGACCCAGCTTGGCGGCCTGCCGCTTGTTCTGCGCAATGAGGGCGGCAATCAGCACAATTGGATGAGCATCGAGCTCAAGGCCCTCAACGACAACAAGAGCGGGATCGGGACGAAGGTCGAACTCTACGCCAGCACGCTGTATCAAAAGTGGGAAGTGGTCGGTGCGTCGGGCTATCTCGGCCAGAACGCCGCGCCAATTCTTGCCGGCCTCGGTTCGGAGCACAACGCCGAAGTCCTTCGGTTGCTGTGGCCGACGGGCGTGCCACAAGACGAAATAAACCTGGCCGCGAAGAAAGTGCAAAGCATCACCGAACTGGATCGGCGCGGGAGTTCATGCCCCGTTTTGTTTTCCTGGAATGGGCGCGAGTATGAATTCATTGCGGACATGATCGGTCCAGGCGTGGTCGGCCACTGGGTCGCGCCCCGGGAGCGGGACGTTCCCGATCCCGATGAGTACTTGAAGGTGCCTGCGCGCAGCGTGAAGGCTCGGAACGGCCTGCTCAGTTTCCGGTTCATGGAGCCGATGGAAGAAACCGTGTATCTCGATCAGGTGCGGCTGGTGGCCATCGATCATCCGGCGGCGTATGAAGTTTTTCCCAATGAGCGATTCGTAAGCGCGCCGCCTTTTCCAGAGTTCCGCGTGATCGCCAGCCGCGACGCGCACGCACCAATCGGCGCGTGGGACGACAAAGGGAATGACGTGCTGCCGCTGATCTCCAAGCGCGACCGCACCTACGTCACGAATTTCGAAGAGGTGCCATTTGTGGGATTCGCGAAGCTGCATTGGATTGAACTCGACCTCCCTGAATGGGATGCGCAAAAACCGTTGCGATTGATCATCGATGGCTACACCGATTACTTCACCGCGACTTCGATGTACGCGGCGGATCAAGCGGGAATCAAAGTGATTCCACCGTATGTGGAGGCCCTCGATGCGCAAGATAAGTGGGTGCGTGTCCTGGAAGATATGGGTTTTCCGGCGGGACTCGAACGGACCATGGTTGCGGACTTGACCGGCAAGCTACCTGCAGGAACACGGCGGATTCGTATCGTCAACAATCTGAAAGTGTATTGGGACGCGATTCGAATCGACCAGACACCAGATGCACAGGATGTGCGCGTGGCGCAAGTGCCCCTTGCAAGGGCGGCGCTCGATTTCGTCGGCTATCCGCGCGAGACGCGACTGCGGCCGGCGAGCGACACGATCTATTCGTATTCACACCGGAGCATGACCGGTCCTTACGCGCGCGCCGCAGGAAACTACACGCGCTACGGCGATGTGTATGGCTTACTGCGCGCCCGCGATGATCGCTTCGTGGTTTTCGGCTCCGGTGAGGGACTGAAGCTCGACTTTGACCCCAAGCAGCTTCCCGCGCTGCCGGCCGGATGGGTTCGCGACTATTTCTTTTACGCCGATGGTTTCGAAAAGGATCTCGATTTCTACGCGGCCCATGCCTTTACCGTCGAGCCGCTACCGCGTCATTCATTGCTGCCGTATCCGTATCCAGAGGGCCGCGATTATCCGGCCGATGCGGAACATCTGGGCTACCAGTTGGAGTACAACACGCGATCGCGTTCGGAACGCATGCCGCCGAGCCTGCGCTACCAGTATTCTTCGCCGCACTGAGGTGGCGCACTCAGCCCCATAGCACCGGTACCCACGCTCGATCCCGCGCACTCTGTGCGATGGCTTCGCAGAGCAGCAACTCGTGGTTCCCGTTTGCAAATGTCGGGAAGGGCCGGCGCGCGTCGAAGTCTCCCGTATCCAGGTATCCATAAAAATCGCGGAAGAGCTGAACGAACGTATCGGGATATCCTTCGGCGTGACCTCCGGGATACGCCGCGAAGCCACGGGCGGCCGGACTCAGCAAAGCGGGATCTTTGGGAAGCACCTCGCTCGCGCGGTCGCGACGTCCGATCCAAAGCGTGTTCGGAGATTCAGAATTCCAGGCGAGTGAGCCTTTGCTGCCATCGATTTCGAACCACAGACTGGCCTTACGGCCGGCGCTGACCTGCGAAACGGTCATCACGCCGCGCAGATCCTCTTCGAAGTGCAAGAGGACCGAGGCGTAGTCGTCCGTGGTGATCGGAACATCGTCGTGTTCGACATTCGAGGCTTTCTGAAACGTCTCGACGCGGCCGCGCGGGCGGTGACGAACGGGCAAGACGGTTGCCAGGTCCGCACACACTTCCGTAACTTTCCGCCCGGTAATCCACATCATTAGGTCCAGCCAGTGCGTGCCGATGTCGGAAACGGCGCGGAGCTCGCCCCCCAGCTTTGGGTCCAGCCGCCAGTTCCAGTCGGTCGGGAAGAGCAGCCAATCCTGTAGAAAACTTCCATGGACTAGGCGCGGCTGGCCGATCACGCCACTGGCCACGGCGACCTTTGCTTCATGGCATAGCGGGTAGTAGCGGAGGTTGTAAGCCACGCCTCCCACGCACCGGCGGTCTCTTGCGAGCTTTACCAGCATTTCCGATTCGCGCGAATCCATTGCCAGAGGTTTTTCGCAGAGGACATGTTTTCCAGCACGCAGCATGCGGCTGGCCTGCTCGAAGTGCACATGATTCGGTGTGCAAATGTGCGCCACACTGACGTCGGGATCTTCGGCCAATTCGTCGAGCGAGGCGTAGGCGCGCTCGAGGCCCAATGACTCGCAAACCTCTTCACTGCGCTCGCGGGAACTGCCGAGCATGCCGCGCACGAGAACTCCGATTCTTCGCAAAGATTCCAGATGCGCTCTGCCCACGAATCCCATGCCGATCACCGCTGCAGTTTGTTTCATAGTCAAAACTCTCTCTTATTCAAGTTTTCCGCTCGGTCGTTTTCACCACAGGTTGCAAGGTACCAGCTTTCGGAGGGTCCACAATCGGAATTTTAGGAACTGGAGATTTGGACATATCCGGCCTCCAGGGGTAGCATGCTCGGCAAGGAGATACCCGTGTCCACCCCGCAAAGAAAGCTTTGGCATATCGTTATTGTACTGGCTGTCTGCATGCTAACGGCAATACCGTCCGGGGCCGATGACGCTCGGTCGGAGAACGTTGATAGCCAAACGTTTTTGCGGCGAAATCTGACTCCAGCGGGTCCTCCGGCAAGTGCTTCCGCCGCTGCGGTGGAAAAACTGCTTGGCCAAATGACCCTGAAAGAAAAAATTGGCCAGATGACGCAACTCGAAATCGGCATGGTCAGCGATGGACAGGGCCAGTCCCTTCGAATCAATTCTGATAAATTGCACAAAGCCGTGGGCGAATACGGTGTGGGCTCCATTCTCAACGTGAATGACGAAGCCTTGCCCGCACAGAAGTGGCACGAGATTATCCGCGGCATCCAGGAAGAGGCGAGGAAATCCCGGCTGCAGATCCCGGTACTCTATGGCATCGATACCATCCATGGGCCGAATTACGTAATTGGTGGCACTCTTTTTCCCCAGCCTCTCGCCATGGCCGCGACGTGGAATCCGGAGCTGATGCTGCGCGGCAGCCAGATCGCCGCCGCAGAGACGCGCAAGGCCGGCATTCCATGGTCTTTTTCACCCGTGCTAGACGCCGGGCGGCAGCCGCTGTGGTCGCGTTTGTGGGAGACGCTCGGGGAGGATACTTATCTCACGACGGTGATGGGTGTGGCTACGGTTCGCGGTTATGAAGGCAGTGATCTTTCGAGCCCCGGCAGCATCTCTGCTTCGTTGAAACACTATGTGGGGTACAGCTATCCCAGTACCGGCGGTGATCGCAGCCCTGCGCTCATCCCGGAAATTACTTTGCGCGAATACTTTCTTCCCACGTTTGCCGCGGCTGTGAAAGCAGGCGCTCACACGGTGATGGTGAATTCAAGCGAAGTGAACGGAATCCCCGGCCACGCCAACGGCTATTTGCTCAAAGACGTTTTGCGAGACGAACTGGGCTTCGAGGGATTCGTGGTCTCTGACTGGATGGACATCAAGAAACTTGTTGGTGTGCACCACATCGCGGCAAATGAAAAGGAAGCTACGCGTATCGCGATCCTTGCTGGAATCGACATGAGCATGGTGCCGAGCGATTACAGCTTCAGCAATCTGTTGCTCGAACTGGCGCAGCAAGGGGAAGTGCCCGCAAGCCGCATCGATGAAGCGGTGCGGAGGATTCTCACGGTGAAGTACCAGCTCGGGCTTTTCGACGATCCGCTGCGCGGGATCGATTCGAAAACGGTAGTCGGCTCACCGGAATCACGGCAGGTCAGCCTGGAGGCCGCGCGCGAGTCTATCACTCTTCTGAAAAACGAAAACCACATGCTGCCGCTTGCCAAGACGGCGCACGTTCTCGTGACCGGCCCCGACGCCGATTCCCTGATTCCGCTGAACAATGGATGGAGTTATACGTGGCAGGGCGACCGCGCGAACATGTATCCCAAGGATCGCGCGACGATCCTCAAAGCCATTCAGGAAAAAATCGGAGCCGCCAACGTGACGTATGTTCCCGGCGCCACCTACAACAAGGAAGTCGACATCGCCAAAGCCGCAGAAGCGGCATCAAAAGCAGATGCCGTGGTGATTTGCGTCGGAGAATGGGCCTATGCGGAAACCCCGGGCAACATCCCCGATCTCACACTACCTGACGCGCAGCTCTTCCTCGCACTGAAAATCATGGAGACGAAAAAACCCGTGATCCTGGTGCTGACCGAGGGTCGCCCGCGCATTATCAGCCGCATTGCAGATCCTGCGATGGCCATCTTGATGGCTTACAACCCTAGCAACGAAGGTGGGCAGGCCATCGCAGATATTCTATTCGGCGACGTGAATCCTAGTGGCAAGTTGCCCATTACCTATCCCCGCTCGACAAACCGGCTCTTCACCTACGACCACAAAGTATTTGAAGGGGAGGACTGGGGGGAAGGCAAAGCGCTGGCCGCACCGCAATTCGAATTTGGATCGGGTTTGAGCTACACGAATTTCTTGTACTCCGATTTGCACGTGGTCCCGGCAACAGCTTCGGCGAGCCAGTCCGTGCGCGTGGACGTGACCGTGAAGAACAGCGGCGGCCACGCCGGCAAGGAGGTCGTTCAACTGTACTTGAACGAATGCTTCGCGAGCGTGACGCCACCATTGAAGCGGCTCAAGCGATTCGCGAAAGTCCTGCTCCAGCCTGGCGAGAGCCGCCAACTCTCATTCGAATTGACGTCCGACGACTTGTCCTTTATCAGCGCAGACAATAAGCGCGTTGTCGAGCCCGGCGTGTTCGACGTGCGAATCGGCGGACTCCAGCAAACTTTCGAATGGAAATGAATCGTGTACACAGAATTCTGACCGCTGAACTGCCAGGAATCCTGCGCTAAGGTTTGCGGGATTCCTGGAACGCCTCTGGCGGATCTCGGTAGCACTCCTTCCAGAAGTTTTCGGGAGAAAGTGTGCCGGAGGTGAACTGCTTCATGGTTGCCAGCGTAGCCCCCATGATGCCACCGTCCGCCGAATCGAAGATTACGACGACTCCTTCGACCGCCGAAGTCGATGCAGTGGTATCTGTCGTGGGTTTCTGAAAAAGGGAGCTAGCGAAAGCGAGTTTGCCGCGCGCGTCCGTTTCCTTGGGGTCCTGCGAGACGGGCTGCACAGTAAAGATCTTCACTGCTTTTCCCTTCAGGGGCCCCCAATCTCCGGGAAAAAGACTATTTTCTTCGCGCACAATCCGGAACGCCGCTACTTTTTCCACTGGGTCTACGGCGCCAGGCGCTTTGAGCCGCGCCATGATGAATTCCGACAACTCAAGATTGTTTCGGCGGATATACCCGCGCGCAGGGCCGGAGATTTGCACGTGCATCCACTCGCCTTCCGCGTCGAGGAATTCGAACTCATCCTCGGGGGCAGCGTTAAACAGTACGCGCGCCCCTTCGGCGGGCTTCGCGAGCACCGGCGCGCCCGGCTTTTTCACCACCACCAGGTTCAAAGGGTGCGCCTGGTTCTTCTGGATTTCCTGCAAGCCCTGAAGTTCCGCGTTCAATTCCCTCATGCGTTTTTCCTCGGCTTCACGATTGGACCGCAGAGAGCCCAATTCATCGGTCGTGGTTCCCGACTTTGCCGCAGGATTTGCCGTCGTGGGAATTTGAACCCCGGGGATGCCGCCAAGATCGAGCTTCGGTTTCGGAGCGGAGATAGTAGCGCTCGAAAGCGAGCGCGCCACGGAAGACGCTGGCTTGCCGCCGAAGTTTTCTTGCAACCGGTCCAAGAGATCAAGCTCCAAGCGCCCATTGGACGGCAGCACCTGGTAACCGGATTTCGCAGGATCTTTGTCTGCGTACCACGCCGTAATTTTGGCGGTGACACGCACAATTGTGCCGCCCGCCGTTCCCGGAAGCAGGTCGATTGCGAATTGATAAAAGGCGCGCTCATATAGATTGAGCGGCTTGTCTCCGGTCGCCACGAAGCCGTCCACGATCGGGAGCTTTTGGCCGGAATACGCCTGCAGGTCTTTCAGCGCGCTCTCGACTTCCTCCGAGGACTTCGGAAACGCGCGAGCGTAAGGCAAAGCTTGAGGAAGAACTGCCGCCGTCAACAACAAGCTGAGGACTCCACCGAGTCCGCCCATTCGAATCGTTGAATTGAGGAATTTCCGTCCCGGTCTTT
>QHZC01000106.1:10787-19062 GCA_003224515.1 Acidobacteriota bacterium | reverse complement strand
GCTCTCGGTTGCGATCATCTTTTGTGCCGGATCGTTCTCACGCGCGGCCGCACCGTCGCCAGCCGCGAGCGGCTATCACGTCATCAAAACCATCCCGGTCGGCGGCGAGGGCGGCTGGGACTACGTCTACGTGGACAGTGACGCCCGCCGCGTTTACATCTCGCGCGGCACCCACGTCGTCGTTCTCGATGCGGACACCTACGCCGTCGTTGGCGACATCCCGGAAACCCAGGGCGTCCATGGCATCGCTGTCGCTTCCGACCTCGGTCGCGGCTTCACCAGCAACGGCCGTTCGAACGATGTAACCATCTTCGACCTCAAGACACTCAAGTCCCTCGCCACCGTCAAAACAGATGCGAATCCCGACGCCATCATCTACGATTCCGTCAGCAGGCGCGTCTTCACCTTCAACGGCCGCGGCAAGAACACCACCGCAATCAACGCCGCGGATGGCACGGTTGTGGGCACGCTCGCTCTCGGCGGGAAGCCCGAGTTCGCGGTCGCCGACGGCAAGGGCACTATCTATGTGAACAATGAGGATACCTCCGAGCTCCATCATCTCGATGCCCAGAGCCTCAAGGAGCTCCACCACTGGCCGCTCGCTCCTTGCAAATCGCCCTCCGGCCTCGCCATGGACCTCAGCAATCGGCGCCTGTTTTCCGTCTGCGACGAAAAAGTCATGGCCGTGGTGAACGCGGATACTGGCAAGGTTGTCGCCACACCAGTTATCTGCGAGGGCCCGGATGCCAGCGCCTTCGAGCCCTCGACGGGCTATGTGTTCGCCTCCTGCGGCGATGGGAACCTCACGGTCATCCACGAGGATTCGCCGGACAAGTACATTGTCGTTGACAATGTCCCCACGAAGAAGTTCGCCCGCACCATGGGCCTCGACCTCAAGACCCACAACATCTTCATCCCGGCCGCCGATTTCGATCCACCAGTACCCGGGGAGCGGCGCGGCAAAATGAAGCCAGGCTCCTTCGTCATCGTCGTGGTCGGCAAGTAGCCTGGAATCGCGCGCGGCGCAAGGCTGCGCCTGCCAAAAAACGGCAGCGTCCCGGTGAGGAGGGTCACCGGGGCGCTGCTATTGGGGGGATTGAGGGAGCTCTTAGCTTAGTGCACGACGCCGACGTTATGCGCGCCCGACAGGAATGAAACGCTCGCGCCCGCCGTTTGTGGCAGCCACCAAATCTTCCGCACCCAACCATGCTGGCTCATCATCATCCGCTTGCCCAAGTAGTCCATCACCAGCGGGCTCACCTGCGTAGCCGCATAAATGGCATACGAATGCGCAAAGGGGCGCAGGAAGGGATTCGCCTCCTGGCCGTAGCCGCCGGCGACCGCCCGGTGCGTTGTCCAGCCGTCAAAGGCCGCGCCGCTGTGTCCCGCCATCGCCAGTCCATACCAGATCCTCCTTTGCCAGGGCGTTTCGCGGGGCCGCGTAACCACCGGCCTCACCGGCAGAAAAGGCTGCGCCGCCAGATTCGGAGCGATCGGCTCTGGCTCGGCTTTTACCTTTGGTTCTGGCGCGGAAGGCAGGAAGGCGACGAGAGTAGCCTCTTTTGGAGCGCTATCGGAAGCGATTGCAATGACCATCTGCCACCTCAGTATTGACGGTGGGCGTTGCAAGTCCATCCCCACTCACAATGGGGTCACTTTATTGGTCAAAAGGTCATGCTACACTGGCCCGTTCGTCACATTCTGATTAGTACGCCCCTCTGGTCCGTTCGTTTGCTCTTTTTCAAACGGCCGTACTAGGCTATAAATGTGAAAATGTTTCTACATACCTGACCCTGCCACGACGCCCTCCCGGTGCGCTGAGGTGAGTCAGAACTCCTGCCGCGACTCTGCTATAATCCGCCTGTTGATCCCAGCCACGCTGGATCATTCGAAACGATGCTCGGCAACGACTCCTCCGCAGCCAAGCGCGCTCGCGTTCCGCAGCGCAGTCCGCAGCCTCCCCGCTTCATCGTTATCGAAGGCCCTTTGCGCGTCGGCAAAACCACTCTTGCCCGCATTCTAGCCGAGCGCCTGCACGGCCGCCGCGTCTACGATTGCGAGGACAATCCCTTCCTCGCCGATTTCTACGAAGCCAAACCCGGCTCCGCTCTTCGCGCCCAGATGTACTTCCTCATCGAGCGCCAGAAGCGCCTCCGCCGATTTCCTCATGGAAAAGGACCGCATCTTTGCCAATCTCAATCTCGACGACGCCGAGCTCAAGCTCTACGAGCGCTACTACGGAGCGCTCACCGCGAACCTTCCCGCTCCCGATCTGGTCATCTATCTCCAGGCCAAGCCCGAAGTCCTCCGCGCCCGCATCGCCAAAAAAGCCTCCCGGGGCGAGTCTCGCATCGCCCCCGAATACATTGAGGAAGTCGCTCGCGCCTACGAACATTTTTTCTTCCGTTACGCCGCCTCCGACCTCCTGGTCATCAACACCTCCGACATCGACTTCGTCGAGCGCAGCGACGACCTCCAGCTTCTCCTCCGCCGCCTCCAGGAACCCGTCAAAGGCACCCAATACTTCCTCCCCCTCGGCACCTCCGAATAAGAGTCCGTCCACTGCGGGAGTCTTTCTCTTGTAGGGGTGCAAATCATTGTGCCTTCTCCTGATCCGGTGGTGTCTTTGTGGGAGTGGGGCTTGCCCCGCTCGCTCTTCGAATCTGTTTTTTTAGGGGAACGAACAGGCTGCGGAAAGAAACCAAAATTGTCATTCCCAGGGCATCCGGTCAAGGATGCCCGAAGAATCTCAACTTCAACTGTTTGAGTTGCTTAATATTTTGATGCCTTTTAGCAGCCATAGCAAATCGCTTTTCCGGCTCACTTTTTCAGCAACCTGCTGAGCGTTCCTGTGGCGGCTCAATCCGGTCAGGACGCGAAGCTCGCCCACCATCAACATATCGATGTTTACAGGCTGCTCGCTTCGCACCAGGTGAACATCCCGGTCAGCCCGATCGGAGCCTGTCCGGTATCCTTCGATGTGAAGTATTACGTCTTTCTCATGTTCGAGCCGCCCCGCGTTCTTTACCGTGATCAAAAGGTTCTTGGGATCGTAATGCACCGTCATCTGTTTCGATCTGGCCGCGCACCAAATCCTGAGATCTCCAATCGCAGTTCCTTGCATGTAAGAGTCTCTTCTTGCGTCACCGCATTCCCCTCACGGCACTTCTCGAAGATGGCATCTCTAACACTCTTCCAAACTCGGGGAGCGCGGGCCACAGCCATTGCCATATTGTGTTTCTCTTCGTATATCTGCTCTTCTTCCGTGAGTTTTGCGGCCAGGTATTCCTGCGCTGCCTGCTTTGTTTCATCCCTCATGGGCCCGTCTCCCGGCAAACGCTAATGCAAATCGTTTTATACGTCATCGACTAGCGAACGCGCCGTGATTTGGCGAGCGGAAGGTCTTGGGTCTCTGAATAGATCTCCCGCCTTGACGATCCTGTGGAGGGGTGGAGCTGGCCCCGCCCGCTCCTAGAACTTTGCCCTTGTCGCGACGACTATGTCGCCGTCCTTCTTTGTAAGCCGCGCCTTTCACTCCTGGCGGAACAATTTCCGCCCTCTTCAGCCTTCACGCAGTATGCCTCATGGTGACGGCATTGATCCCCCCGGAGCCCCAGTCTCGGAGGGAAGTTCACTCGGCTTTCTTGTTCAAAGCTTCGCGCAGTTTTTGCGCAAGGTGAGTCGAGCCGTAGGGTTTCTGCAAAATCATCGCGTGGTCCGTGGATCGTGCGGCGACCAGAGTGTTTTCGGTGGCGTAGCCCGTAGTGAAGATCACCGGCATCCATGAGCCACTCAGAAAAAAGGGCGAGGCTCCCAGCACTTTTGCGTGGAAAGCCCCGCCGCTAGTGATTCACTCGAACCGGGAATGTCCCGATTCAACTGTGGTGCAAGCTGTACCTACCGGTTGTAGGAATGATGGGAATAGACGAATTCCTGTCCCGTGCTGTCTCCCGGATAAAACCATACTTTGAGGGCCATGGGCGAGTCGCCCGCGCGCTCCTCCAATTCAAAAATGGTTCTATCGTGTCGTTCAAAGCGAGTATTTGGAATGGTTATGGTGGTTGCCTGGATTTGGGTTTCATCCGCATTCCAAATCTGGACGATGTGCCGGTCGGTCGAGCTATCAGCCAGTCTGAACACGTAGGTCCCCGCCGGCAGAACCTGCCCAGGGATTTCCACCGCATCGCTGAAGGTCACGATCGTTTTACGCAAATACAACTACTCTCAGAGTTTGCATGCTACGACCCTCCTAGTTGGATTGGCTGGACCAAACGGGCCGGGATGGCGGCTGAGGATGAAGCTGGGGCAGCCGAAGCCACGGACCCGTACAGAACTGTCCAGTCGCACAGTCCTGCCCGGATCTAGTTGACTTCTGCCTCGCCCATGGGATGCGCTTCCGTCGTGCGAGGTTGCGCGCAAAGTGCCCGCCCCTCAAATTTGTCCTTATCTTGATCTTGCGTGGCGCAGCCACTCTTGGCTGTGCTCTTCATCTTGTAGGGGCGCAGCACCGGTCGCGACCCTGTCCACTGTTCCTGCTCTTCAAATTTCCCTTTGTAGCGGCCTTTTTTCACGTTTTCTGTGTCCGGGTAATTTTTACAGGGGTCCGCCCAGCTTGGTCTTTACTTTTTTGACCTTCTTTTGAACTTTTCTAGCCCCGCAGCACTCGCCCCGACTCTGTCGGGATCGCTGGGCCCGATTTCAATCCGCCTTCCTCTTCCGAGCGGCAAAGCGCGTTTTGGTCTCGCAGGGATTGCGGGGTTTGCACTCCGGGCGGTTTTGGGTTTTGCGGAGCGCAGTTCTTGCATCCCGGACGTTCGGTCGGGACAAACATTGAAAAAGGACCCCCACGTCTCCCCAGACCCGTTGCTTTCGGGCTTGCAGGCCATTCCACACGCGTGAGGTTGTGAAATCATGACTGCGCGGTACGGTAGGCGCCCCACATTTCGGCTCACCTGTAAGGGCTGCGGAAAACCTGGACAGAGAATCGTGGTGGTGACCCCTCTTCCCCCTCCGTCTGCGCGGACTTCGCGCCTGGTTACTTCCTTACTTCCTTGCTTCCTGACGGTTATTGACACGCAGCCATAAGCAGCATACCTTTCGCCACCAATGCGCTCCCGGGTCGAGCTTTAATGAAAAACAGACTTCTCCTCGTTGCCATTTTCGTTTCCACGCTCGCCATCGCTGCATCGCTCCTCGCCGGCGCTCAGATGCTGGCGCTCCCCGCTCTTGTCCCAACGCTTCTGCGCTGGCTCGCCATCCTTCTCATCTCTGCCTATGGCACGTCACGCCGCTCGCTGACGTCCTGGATCTTCGTCGGCCTTCTCGCCGGCGCGGAGCTGGGTCACGACTGGCCCTCCGTCGCGGTGAACTTGCAGCTCCTCGGCGCCATTTTTCTCCGCCTCATCAAGGTCATCATCGCGCCGCTGCTCTTTGGGGTCCTCGTCGTCGGCATTGCTGGCCACTCCGACCTCAAGAAAGTCGGCCGCCTCGGCGTCAAGTCCCTCATCTACTTTGAAGTTGTCTCGACCATCGCTATGCTCATCGGCTATGCGGCCATTCACTTGAGCCGCGCAGGGGAAGGCGTCCATCTCCCTCCGTCCTCAGCAGCCCAATCACTCAATGTTTCGCCGCACACCGCCACGCAGCTCATCACCGACATTTTCCCGGAAAACATCGCCAAGTCCGTCGCCGAAGGCCAGGTACTGCAAATCGTGGTTTTCAGCGTCCTCTTCGCCATGGCGCTCATCCTGGTGCCCGAAACGAAGCGCCGCCCCCTGATCTGGTGATGTTCGCCGCTCCGATCGGCGTCTTTGGTGCCGTCGCCTACACCGTCGGCCATCTTGGTGTGGGAGTTCTTCTTCCGCTGCTGAAACTTCTGGCAACGATGTATGTCGCGCTGGCTTTTTTCATCGTCTGCGTTTTGCTGCCCATCGCGCTGGGGGCGCGAATCCCCATCAAGCGTTTCATCAACGCCGTCGCCGAGCCCGTCACCATCGGCTTTGCCACCGCCAGCTCGGAGGCCACACTGCCTCGCGCCATCGAGCAATTGGAGTCCTTCGGCGTCCCGCGCGAAATCGTCGCCTTCGTCCTCCCGACCGGCTACAGCTTCAATATGGACGGCGCGAGTCTCTATCAATCCCTGGCCCTGTTTTTTGTGGTCCAGGCCGCGGGACTGCACCTCAGCATCGGTCAGCAAGTTTTGATGATCTTGACGCTTCTGATTAGCAGCAAAGGAACCGCCGGCGTGGCGCGCGCCTCGCTGTTGATCGTTTTCGGCGCGGCAACTTCGTTTCACTTGCCGATGGAGCCGCTTTTTCTTCTCTTCGCGATCGATCAACTCATGGATATGGGCCGCACCGCAGTGACTGTTCTCGGTAATTGTGTCGCCTGCGTCGTAATCGCGCGATGGGAAGGCGAATTCCCCGCAAAACCTACCACTTCCAGCTAGCGCAGCCGCTCGGCGCTCAAATTCCTGCGGCGCGCCCTACCCCACCGGGCAGGGCCCCACAATCGCCGCGCCAAGTGCACTTTTTCTCGCCTTCTGTCCAGTTACGGGCGGCCCTCGGCGGTCATAGACTTCCCGCACAATCCATACCCGACCAAGTCAACCGTAGGTGCCGCTCAGTCACAAAGTTACAAGCGGCAAGGAGTGTGTCCTCATGAAATCTTTCGTGCCCATATTTGCGGCCGTCACGCTCTGTTTTCTCTTCGGTCCAATAACAATCCAGGCTCACGCCAAGCGCGCCTCACTGCCGGCGAGCGCGGTCGCAGCGCGGACGGTTTACGTCGACAACCAAACAACTATGGGCCGAATCCAGAACATCGCTTATCCTGAGCTTTCGAAATGGGGTGCTTCCAGCTGCCGAACTTTCTACGCCGGCATTATGGTATGCCCTTGGCATGTTACAGACGGCAAGGAACAAACCGGAAGAAGCGCAGCGATCTCTGGCGAAAGCGCTCGATCAGGAAGATTGGGAGACGCGAAGCCGTGGGCTTTGGCTGAAAAATCTATGAGTAAACGGACTCGAGGAGGAGGCCGCTGAAGCCTTTGCTAAAGCTGGAGCAAGCGTGACCTCCGAGGAAAGCGCCAGCCTATTTCGCGGGCGGCGTTTCCCGCGCTGTGTCTCACGCCCCTCTCCTCGCTCAACTGTCGGCTGTCAACTGTTGTATATTGCCTCCGCACATCCAGGAGGCAATCGACATGGAACTCTGGTCACGCCGTAAATTCTTTCTCACTTCGCTGGCTGGGAGCGCCGTTGCCAGCGTGGGCAAACTCTTTGGCCGCGCACTGCCGAACGGCAGCAACGCGTCTGCTCTCGAGAACCTCGCGTCGGCCGCGCCGGGCCAGCGGCCGCTCATCATTTCCAGCGCCAATGGACTTCACGCCCTCGATAAGGGCATGGATATCCTCAAGAAAGGCGGCGATACACTCGACGCGGCAGTGGCTGTTGTCACGGTCGTCGAGGACGATCCGAACGACGACTCCGTCGGCTACGGCGGTCTGCCCAACGAAGAAGGCGAAGTGGAGCTGGACGCCAGCGTCATGCACGGGCCCACGCACCGCGCCGGTTCGGTTGCTTCGGTGCGCCGCATCAAAAACGTTTCGCGCCTCGCGAAGACGGTCATGGAGAAAACCAATCACGTCATGATCGTTGGCGACGGCGCGCGGCGTTTTGCGGTGGCGGAAGGATTCGAGGAGATGAATCTCCTCACTGAGCACTCGCGCAAGATCTGGCTCGCGTGGAAAGCAAAATCTTCGTTCAACTGGCGCCCGGGTATCGACTCGCCGGAATGGAAAGAACACATTTCCGCCATCTTTGACCACGATGAAGAACAGATCGCCTATGCCGAGCATGTTATTGCGCACCCTCCGACGGGCACGATTCCTTGCATGGCCGTGGACGCCAACGGAGACATTTCCGCCACAACCACGACGTCCGGCCTGTCGTGGAAGATTCCCGGCCGCGTCGGGGATTCACCGATCATCGGTGCGGGCTGCTGCGTGGACAATGAAGTGGGCGCCGCGGGCTCGACGGGCAAGGGCGAGGAAAACATCAAGATTTCCGGCGGCCACACCATCATCGAAATGATGCGCCAGGGCAAGTCGCCCACGGACGCCTGCCTCGAAGCGTTGGACCGCATCACGCGCAACTATAAGAACGACAAGAAAAAACTCGCCACCTTCCACATCTACTTCTACGCCATTAACAAAGAGGGCGCGCACGGCGCGGCTTCTCTCTGGCGCAATGGCTATGAACCAAGCAAGCAGGCCGCC
>QHZC01000106.1:5579-10757 GCA_003224515.1 Acidobacteriota bacterium | reverse complement strand
ATCGGCGGCGACCAGTAGAAATGGATCAGGCCAATATTCTGATTATCGGCGGTGGCGTTGTCGGCTGTGCCATCGCGCGCAACGTTTCCGAACGCTGGCAGGATGTTTTTCTTGTCGAGCAGTTTCCAAAACTTGGCATGGCTACCAGCACGCGTAACAGCGGCGTAAACCACTCCGGCATTTATTACCCGAAGAATTCGCTCAAAGCGCGCCACTGCGTCGAAGGTAATCGCCTTACCTACGAATTTTGCGCGAAGCACAAAGTTCCTTTCCGCCACACCGGAAAGCTCGTGGTCGCCGCCGATGCGCACGAGGAAGCGGAACTCCTTTCCCTGAAGAAGCGCGGTGAAGACAACGGCGTCGAAGGATTGCGCCTCATTGATGCGGCGGAAATTCGGAAACAGGAACCGCACATTCGGGGCACCGCGGCTCTCGTGGTACCGTCCGCGGGAATCGTCTCTGCGGAAGAACTGGTGCACGCCTACGCGCGCATTGCCACCAATCAGGGCGCAAGCATTGTTACGCGCGCGGAGGTCGTCTCGCTTGCGCCTTCCGGGAAGAACATTCGTGTCGGCTTGCGCATCGGAGACGAGGAAGATTCACAAGAGGAAACGATCGAGGCGAAATGCGTCATCAATGCCGCGGGACTTTATGCCGATGAAGTTGCGGCGCTTCTCGGCAATCGTTCCTGGCATATTTACCCGGTGCGTGGCGAATACTGCGAAATTCGCGGCCCGCGCGCTTCGCTAATCAACAATCTTGTATATCCCTTGCCGCACTCGCACGGCCTCAGCCTTGGCGTACACTTCACCAAAACACTTTGGGGAACGGTTCTGGTGGGGCCGACGGCAAGGTATGTCGAAGGAAAAGACAATTACGAAAAAGGCCGCCTGGCAATCGCAGATTTCGCCCACAGCGCGAAAACGCTTCTGCCGGAAATCGCGGAAAGCGACTTACAGCTTAGTTATTCGGGCCTGCGCCCCAAACTCGTTCCGCCAGATCACAAAGGCATCGTCGATTTAGTGATCACGCGCGACCCCGCGGTGCCGCAGGCAATTCACCTCGTCGGCATGGAATCTCCGGGCCTCACGGCTGCGCCTTCCGGGAAGAACATTCGTGTCGGCTTGCGCATCGGAGACGAGGAAGATTCACAAGAGGAAACGATCGAGGCGAAATGCGTCATCAATGCCGCGGGACTTTATGCCGATGAAGTTGCGGCGCTTCTCGGCAATCGTTCCTGGCATATTTACCCGGTGCGTGGCGAATACTGCGAAATTCGCGGCCCGCGCGCTTCGCTAATCAACAATCTTGTATATCCCTTGCCGCACTCGCACGGCCTCAGCCTTGGCGTACACTTCACCAAAACACTTTGGGGAACGGTTCTGGTGGGGCCGACGGCAAGGTATGTCGAAGGAAAAGACAATTACGAAAAAGGCCGCCTGGCAATCGCAGATTTCGCCCACAGCGCGAAAACGCTTCTGCCGGAAATCGCGGAAAGCGACTTACAGCTTAGTTATTCGGGCCTGCGCCCCAAACTCGTTCCGCCAGATCACAAAGGCATCGTCGATTTTGTGATCACGCGCGACCCCGCGGTGCCGCAGGCAATTCACCTCGTCGGCATGGAATCTCCGGGCCTCACGGCTGTGCCTTCCGTGGCCCAACACGTCACGCATCTTGTAGCCGAGGTGCTGGGATGAGAAGGAGACGATGAGTCGCAGTTGTGAGGGCGCAGCGATGCCGCCTCCCTACAAAGTGAATGGAGCAATTTGAAAAGGCTATTCGACTATGATGCGCAAGAATTTCTTTTTTCCTGCGCGCAGAAGAAATTCGGCGGATTTGCTGAGATCGATTTCTCTGCGCGGGTCGTCGATTCGAATGCCGTCGATTTCCACGCCGCCTTGTTCAATCAAGCGCCGGGACTCGCTCTTGGAGTCGATTAATTTCAGATCGACGAGCAGCGCGGCGAGTTTCTTTGCGGGACCTCTCGGTAATTTCACAACGGGGGCTTCCTCGGGGGCTTGACGGTCGCGGAAAACGCGCTGGAAATTCTCCGCGGCTTTGCGCGCGGCGTCGGCATCGTGGAAACCGGCGATCACTTCCTGTGCGAGCCGCATCTTCGCGTCCATGGGATGGAGTGCGCCGCCGCCAACTTCTTTTTTCAAGGCCTCGATTTCGTGCGGCGCACGGTCGGTTACCAATTCATAGTAGGGCCACATCAATTCGTCGGGAATCGACATCAACTTGCCAAACGTTTCGCTGGGAGGCTCGCTGATGCCGACGTAGTTGCCAAGACTTTTTGACATTTTGCGCTGGCCGTCAAGACCGACGAGGATGGGCATGGTCAGGGCCACTTCCGAGGCCAGGCCGTACTCGCGCTGGATGTCACGGTGCACCAGCAGATTGAATTTTTGTTCGGTCGCACCGATCTCGACATCCGACTGCAGCGCCACGGCGTCGTACGCGGTCAACAGAGGATACAGCAACTCGTGAACGGAGATGGGCTGGTTGTTTCCCAGGCGCGAGCGAAAATCCTCCCGTTCGAGCATCCGCGCCAGGCGGTAGTGGCCGCACAGGCGCACCACGTCGTAGCTGGAGAGCTTGTCGAGCCACTCGCTGTTGTAGCGGACCTCCGTTTTCTTGGGATCGAGAAGTTTAAAGACCTGCGCGAGGTAAGTCTTGGCGTTCGCGTCAACCTGCTCCCGTGTCAGCGGCGGGCGGGTTTCGGATTGTCCGGTGGGGTCGCCGATCATCGCCGAGAAATCGCCAATCAGGAAAATCGCGGTGTGCCCGAGGTCCTGAAAGTGCTTCAGCTTGCGAAGGACCACGGTGTGGCCGAGATGAATATCCGGGGCCGTTGGATCCACGCCGAGATACACGCGCAGCGGCTTTCCAGTCTTCGCCGAGTGCTGGAGCTTGGCTATCAGATCTTCCTCGCGGATGATTTCGGCGACGCCTTTTTTGAGATAAGCGAGCTGTTCGGCCACGGGTTTGAATTTGGTTTCGTTCATTTCGATTTTTCGTTGGGGGCCACGAGTTGTGTTTGGGCGCCTCATGCTGAGGTCCTTGCGCAAGGCCGGAATCTTCAATCGGGCATGCTCATCGGATGCCCTGAGAATGACAAGCCTCTCTTTGATTCAGGCAGCGGAAAGCACGCGGCGGCCTTCGATTTTGTATTTTCCTTCCAAAACAATTTTTACGGCTTGGGAATAGATGCGATGCTCCTCTTTGAGAATTTTCCCCGAGAGGGTTGCCTCCGTATCTTCATCGAGGACGGGAACCGTGGCCTGCAAAATGATTGGGCCGGCGTCGAGATTTTCGTCGACGAAATGAACGGTGCAGCCGGCGAATTTCACGCCGTATTCGAGCGCCTGGCGCTGCGATTCAAGCCCAGGGAATGACGGGAGCAGCGAAGGGTGAATATTCAGAATGCGGTTGGGAAATTGTGCGACAAAAAAGGGAGACAATAGCCGCATATATCCTGCGAGACAGATCAGATCGACCTGGTGCTCGTCCAGAACCGCAGCGACCTGGCGGTCATAGACCTCACGCTCCAGGCCCTTCGAAGGAATCACGCTGGTTCGAATGCCACGCGACTCGGCGCGCTGGATGCCGGGCGCACCCTCGCGATTGCTGATGACGACGGCGATCTCCGCGTTCGGAATCCTTCCCGCTGCAACGCTTTCCGCCAGCGCCTCGAAGTTCGAGCCGCGGCCACTTAGCAGCACGCCAATGCGCTTCTTCATAAATGGAAAACGTTAGCACAACCGTTCGAATCATCAAAACGCGCAGTCGTTGAAAATCAAAAGTTGAAAGACTGGTGCGATCTGGAAGTCCAATTGCGCTAGAATGCCGAATCGCACAAAGCCACTTCAATCGGGGATGAATGATCATGGTCAACGGCGTGAACCGGCTTCACGAGCACCCCGCGACTCTATTTGCATTGGTGTTTTTTGCTCTCGCCCTCAGTGCAATTCCGGCTGTCCGGCAGCGGGCGGTGTCGCGCGATCCGGCGGAACTGGCGCGGGGGAAGCCGCAGCCTAAGATATTGGCGCGGCCTGCGGGTGCCGTTGCGCGGCAGGCGGTAGATGAAAAGTCGATGCGCGCGCTGATCGGGAAGCTGGTGGCGTGTGGGACGAGGCTCACGCTTTCTTCGTGGACGGATTCGAAGCGGGGGATTGGTTGCGGACGGGAGGTCATCGTGGCGCGATTCAATGAGATCGCCAAAGACTCCGGGGGGAAGTTGCAGGTGGTGGTCGATAAATTCGAATCGACTTCCGAGCGAACTTCGGGAAAACCAATGCCACTGGAAAACGTCTACGCGATTCTTCCCGGCTCCGATGCGAAGCTGGCGAAAATCATTTTCATTGTTTCCGGACATTTTGATTCGCGGCCATCGAATGTGATGGATCCGGAGGCGGATGCTCCCGGGGCCGACGATGACGCGTCCGGCGTAGCGGTGAGTGCGGAATGCGCGCGACTGCTGAGCAAGGCGGGGGCGAACGGGCGCGGGAGGTATCGCGCGACGATCCTTTTCGCGGCCGTCTTCTGGAGTGGGTGAAGCAGCAGGGTTACACCGTTGGCGGAATGCTGGACGACGACATCGTGGGCGCCGATTCCGCTGCCGGTGCGCCGCATCGCGTGCGGCTTTTTTCCGGCAACGGCGAAATTGACGATGCGGATTCGCTTTCGCGGGAATTGGCCCGAGCGGTCGAAGAGATTGATGGGCGCGGAGCGATTCGCATGATTTTCCGCGTGGACCGGTATGGCCGCGGCGGAGATCACTATCCTTTCTACAAGGCGGGGCTGCCTGCGGTGCGATTTACCGAGCCGCTGGAAGATTACCATCACCAGCATCAAACGCCGCGCACGGAAAACGGAATCGAATACGGCGATTTTGAAAAGTACCTGAACTTTACTTTTATGGGCGACGTGGCGCGGGACAATGCGGAAGCGCTGCGACAGTTGGCGCTGGCTCCAGCGCCGCCTGCTAATGCCAGACTAACGGGGGCAGTGACACCGGACGCCAAAGTGTCCTGGTCGGCCGAGGATGATGCCGAGCGCGTCGGTTTTGAAATCCTGTGGCGCGAGACCACCGATCCACGCTGGCAGGTTTATGATTTTGCGGCCTCGCCCGGCGAAACGGTTTTGAAAGATGTTTCCACAGACAATCACTTCTTT
>QHZC01000106.1:3605-5505 GCA_003224515.1 Acidobacteriota bacterium | reverse complement strand
ATGCTGCGCTCTTATCATGCGAATTGAGCATTAACGCTCCCAGGTCAGTGCTGGATAGGGGCGACGGGCTGAGCGAAGGTGATGAAGTGGCCGCAGGGGTCTTGGACGGCGAATTCCTTCATGCCGTAGAACGCGGTACGGACGGGCATGACGATTTTCGCGTCCTTCATGGCAGCGAGCACGGCGTCGAAATTGTCGACCTCGATGTAAAGATACGTGGGACCTTTTCTGGCTTCGGCGGACATGGAGGGCGGCGCGTCTTTTTCCACGCTCGCATAGGTTTGGTACATCACTTCGGTGGCGCCCTTCTGAAAAGTTACGAAGGCGATCTTGTTGCCATCGGGAACCTCGATGGTTTTGATGAAGCCGAGGCAGTCGACCCAGAAAGGCATGATAGGTTCGATCTCCTTGACGAGAAGGACTGGAGTGATGCGTTTGACGTTCATGGGGTTTTTCTCCTGAGATTGAGTTGCCTCGAGAGAAGCGCAACCTAAAGAGGGCGCGAGGGCGGCGACGGCGAATGGCCACCTGGCGGATTCCTCCTTGACAAGTTCAGTAGTCTTACTTAGACTAGAAGAGGATAATGAAGGCCTGTAGCCAAGTCAAGGAGATTCTTATGGGTACTGGCGCGGTCAAAAAGGAGCGACAAACCAACCTAAGCAGGAGGCCGCAGCGGGCGCATGTGCACAGCGGGTTGCCAACACAAACAGTTGAGCTCCTTCGTCCCCGGCAAAAAGCGCCGGGGCCTCAGGATGACACCCGACGGTTGCGCGAGCGCCAGCATTTTCAGGCCACGCGACAACTCGGGGATCTAATTTCGATCGGGCCCGCGATGCTGCGGGATTTCGAGGTGCTGGGAATTCGCAACGTGGCGCAATTGGCGCGGCAAAATCCGCGGAACTTGTATGAAAAACTGGGGCGCGTGGCGGGACAGCATCAGGACATCTGCGTGCTGGACGTTTTTTGCGCGGCGGTGGCGCAGGCGCGGAATCCACGATTACCTACGGAGCGATGCCAATGGTGGTATTGGAGCAGGAAGAGGAAGCAGCGAAGCGGTGAAGCAGCCGAGAGGTCAAGAAAAGGCCGCAAGAAAACGAATTTAACCTAGCGGGCGCAGAGAAGAGAGAGAACCACGGATGAAGAGAAACGATAGCGCGGACGTTCAGACTACCAAGAGGTACGAGGTGAAACCGAGGAAGCGCGCAGACCGGGCGAGAAGATTGGCGCTGACGACGCCGGATCTGGTGCTGCTGAGCTTATTGGCGGAACGTCCGATGCATGGCTATGAGGCCAATCTGGAACTCGAGAGACGGGAAATACGGGATTGGGCGGGGATTTCGCGGCCGCAGGTTTACTACTCGCTGGAGAAACTGGCGCGGGCAGGATCGATTCGGGCTTCGGAGACGGACGAGCCGGCGGCGGGGCCGGAACGAAGTACCTACGAAACGACACCGCAGGGCAGGGCTGCGCTGGCGGACGCTCTGGAACGTGACGAGTGGACCATGCAGCGGGACCGACCGCCGTTCCTGACTTGGATTGCCCTTTCTTGGCAGGCGCGGCCTGGTGTATTTCAGCGACAGCTTGAACGGCGGCGCAAATTTCTGGAGAAGGAGCTTCCCCGGGAAAAGGAAACGCTGCGGTCGATTCTCGAAGAAGTCGGACATCCGTATCACGAGGCCGCGTGGATGATCAGCCTTATGATCGAACAATTCAAAGTTGAATTACGATGGCTGCGCAGACTCAAACGCGAGCTGCCCCTTCGCGCTGCCGCGCGGCACCCAAGTTACGCCGAGAGCAAGTCGGTTTAGGTTTCTGCACGCGTACGGCTTGCTGTTCTGGCTCGGTATGCGAGTTTTCTGTGTTACTTCGCCGGCATGAATTCAGCTTTCGCGGGCGCGGT
>QHZC01000106.1:0-3591 GCA_003224515.1 Acidobacteriota bacterium | reverse complement strand
CTTGTTGGGAAAGGAGTACAGGCCATTCAGTTGTTTCGTTGCCAGGGTGCGCCCGAGGCTGAGCCGAGCGTAAACGTGACCGTCCGCGTCTTTTAAGATGAAGTCCTGTGCTTCGACCGTGCTGGCGCGGACCACGGGCGGCTCCATGCGATCGGCGGACTTTGCTCCCATCAGCGCGACAGAAACAGCCGAGAGCACTAGCAGAACATTCACCAACCTCCAGCGGCGATTCGAGGATTCCAGTTTTTGCACCCGCGAGGCCAAGAGATCCAGATTTGTCTGCGTAGAATTCATGGCATACCTCCTGAAGATTAGCTGGGGAAACGCCTATGAAACTTGGACGTTCTGGCAATTCCAGAGGTGAGCTTCATAATCCTGAAAGCAAGGCAGTATAGGAGTTCCCTTTCCTGCTGGCGGCTACAAGTCTACTGCATCTGGAGGGAGCCGGAGTAGGCGACGCGGGCTTTGCCGGATTCGCTGCGCTCAATGCGGCCGACGCGGAAGAATTTTTCGCGGTGCTTTTTCAGGTCCGCTTCTACGGACTTCACGTTTTTGGGCGGCACGACGAGAATCATGCCGACGCCCATATTGAAGGATTGCAGCAATTCACCGGTGTCGATCTTTCCGAGTTTGGCGAGATATTTGAAGATCGCTGGTACCGGCCAGGATGCCAGATCAATTTCCGCCTTCACGCCACTGGGCAGCACGCGAGGCAGATTTCCCGGAATGCCGCCGCCGGTGATGTGCGCGAGGGCGGAAACGCAGCCGCGGGCGACGATGTTTTTTAGCGCCGGCGCGTAGCACAGATGAGGCTTCAGCAACTCCGCGCCGATCTTGTTTCCGACTTCGGCGACGTAGGTATCCGGCTTCAATTTAGCAACTTCAAAGACCAGTTTGCGCGCGAGCGAATAGCCGTTGGTGTGCAGGCCGGCTGACGGCAACGCGAGCAAAGTGTCTCCAGGCTGGACGCTCTTGCCGGTCAGAAGATTTCTACGTTCGACGACGCCGACGATGAAGCCCGCGAGATCGTATTCGCCGGGCGGATAAAATCCGGGCATCTCCGCGGTCTCCCCGCCAATGAGGGCGCAACCGGCCTTGCGGCAGGAGCGGCTCATCCCTTCAACGAGCTGCTCGACGACCTGCGGATCGAGCTTCCCCATCGCGAGGTAGTCCAGGAAAAACAGCGGCTCCGCACCCTGGACGAGAATATCGTTAATGCAGTGATTCACGAGGTCGCCGCCAACCGTGGAATGTACGCCCATGGCCATGGCGACTTTGAGTTTTGTGCCGACGCCGTCCGCGCTGGAGACCAGCACCGGCTCTTTCCACTTTTTCCGGTCGAGCGCAAAGAGCGCGCCGAAGCTGCCAATGCCGCCGAGCACGCCGGGAGTGAACGTGCGGCTGGCATGGTGGCGGATTCTCTGCTTCGCGTCATCCGCGACGGCGATGCTCACCCCAGCGTCGGCATATTTCATGAGAGACTTGTTCGCTTCCGTTTCTGATCTTTTTTCTGATCGGGGCGCACGCTGCCGCGCGCCGCTCACTAATGGAATTCATTGGAGCGCCGTGGAGGGTCGCGGCGGCTATTGCAAACGACGGCGGTTCAGCAAGACAACCTAAAACGTCCGGAAAATCCGTTTCCAGCGCACGATTCTGGGGTGCAGGAGGGCATTCGCGTAGGCAAAAAAACGCTCGCGAATCTGTCCCGGCTCCCAAGCCTCCGACGAAACATTCAGCGACATGTAAATCATGACGGGTGTTCCGATGATGTCGTTTCGAGGGACGCAGCCCCAGAAACGGCTGTCGTAGGAATTTCCGCGATTGTCTCCCATCACGAAATAACATTCCGCGGGAACCTTGTACGGTGTGCGCAACTCGTAGGGCTCGCTAGCGCCACTGGTGTATTTCTCCACGAGTTTTTGGCCGTTGATCCAGACGGCGCCATCGTGAATGTCGATGGTGTCTCCGGGCAGCCCGATGACGCGCTTCACATAGTCCGGCGTGTCCGGCGCAAACGGCGGCTTGAAGATGATCACTTGCTGGCGCTTGGGAGTACGCCAGAGCGGTATGTGCCAGTTGGTGAAAGGCACGCCCGCGTCGTAACCGATGCGGCTCATGATCAGGTGATCGCCGATGAGCAGCGTGTTTTCCATCGACCCGGAGGGAATGACGCGCGCCTGGCCGATCGTGCCGTTGATGAGCAGAAAGGCGAGGCCGACCCAGAACCACGCGATGATCTCGCGCTGAATCTTTGTTTTCACCGGCACGTTCGCTTCTTCTTGTTTTTTCTTCTTTTCAGCCTTCACGTTCCACCACCACCGGCCGTTCTGCGGGCGCGGCTTCACTGTTGTTGCTAGGACTACCTTCACTGGATTTGCCGTTTGGCGCGCTTTCGCGTACCTCGAGCTGCACCAGATCCGTGGGATAGACACCCGTATAACAAGACGTGCAGAACTTGCCTTCGGTATCACTGACAGCCCGGCGAAGCGCCGGGAGAGAAACGTAGCCCAGCGAATCCGCGCCGAGGAATTTGCAAATTTCTTCCGGAGTGTTCGAAGAGGCAATCAGTTCTTCGCGCGTGGGCGTGTCCACGCCGTAGTAGCAGGGGGAAATCGTCGGCGGGCAACTGATACGCACGTGGACTTCTTTCGCGCCCACTTCGCGGACCATGCGGACGATTTTGCGGCTGGTAGTGCCGCGCACGATGGAATCATCGACAAGTATCACGCGTTTGCCTTCGATCAAGCCGCGGATGGGATTGAGTTTGAGCTTCACCCCGAAATTACGGATGGCTTGCGACGGCTCGATGAAGGTACGCCCAATGTAGTGATTGCGGATCAAACCCATGCGGAATGGGATTTTTAATTCGAGCGCGTAGCCGACTGCGGCGGGGACACCCGAATCCGGCACGGGGACAACGATATCCGCATCGACGGGATGCTCCTGCGCGAGGAGGCGTCCAAGCATCTCGCGACTCTCGTTTACGGAACGGCCAAAAATGATGCTGTCCGGGCGGGAGAAATAGACATGCTCGAAGATGCATTGTTGGAGCGGCTTTTCGGACGCGAAGTGGATCGATTCGATGCCTGACTTGGAAATGCGCACCATCTCGCCGGGCTCGATCTCGCGGACGTATTGGGCATTGAGCAGATCGAATGCGCAGGTTTCTGAGGCCGCCAACCACGAGACGAAGCCCCCGGGGGTAGTCAATTTCCCCAGCACCAGAGGGCGAAAGCCGCGCGGATCGCGCACCGCATACAATTCATCTTGCGTCAGCAAGAGAAGGGAGTAAGCGCCTTCGACTTGATTCAGTGCATCGCCAATCGCGCCGGAAAGATTGCGCGCCTGCGAACGAGCGATCAGATGCACGATGACTTCAGTGTCGCTGTTGGTCTGGAAGATAGAGCCGCGATGCTCGAGTCTGCGGCGCCACTCGGCGGCGTTGGTGAGGTTGCCATTGTGGGCGAGCGCGACTTTGCCCTTGTTGCAGTCGATCATGATGGGCTGGGCGTTGAGCAGGGCCTTGTCACCCGCCGTTGAATAGCGCGTGTGGCCGATGGCCAAACTGCCGGGAAGCTGGGCGAGCACGCT
>QHZC01000585.1 GCA_003224515.1 Acidobacteriota bacterium | reverse complement strand
TCCCCAAACACTCCTTGTGTCCACTCGAGTAAGTGCGCGTAATTCAGGCCGCAGGAAGAGGTTTTGTCCGTCGGACAAGCGAGACCCAGATCAACCGCACGGAGTAAATGATCTTGCGGCAGCTCGGCGTTGCGCGAAGGGAAATCTCACTTCGGGAGCGTTCTCGGTGGCTGCCCTTCTTGATGGGGGTTGGGGCCGTGAGCTTAATCCTCGCGGCGGAATTGTCGCTAGTTGGGTTCGCTTCCTCATTCGAGAACCCTTCAACGGGTCGTCTGATCTTGGTCCTGGACGCAAACGACCCTCAGCTTCAGCACAGGCTCGGGCAAGTCTATAATGAGATCGATCCGGCCGAAAGCGTACGATACCTGCGCAGGGCCACCGAGCTAAGCCGCTATAGTCGGCTCTACTGGTCAGATCTAGCCTCAACTTGTCAATCCATCGGTGACACGCAGTGCGCGGACCAAGCCACGGA
>QHZC01000586.1 GCA_003224515.1 Acidobacteriota bacterium | reverse complement strand
AAGTTTCCCGACCTTACGGGAAGAACCGTCGCGCTTGAGGACTTTCGCGGCAAGCGTGTCTTGCTGGTCCACTGGAATTTCGAATGCGGGTTCTGCGAGTCCATTGCGCGAGAGTTGGGCCACCTCGACACCAGTCTCCAGGAGCGGAACGTCCAATTGGTTCTGCTGACTTACGGTGACTCCGGATCCAATCAAGAACAGGTGTCAGAATATGGGTTGAAGTGCCCTGTCCTCCTGATCAACGATGAGAACGTGCCCGCGCCTTTTGCTAATCAGGGCACACCCGTAGCGTATTTGTTAGATGAGCAGGGGCAAGTAGCGGGGCCATTCGCAAGTGGTGCAGATCGGGTCGTCGCACTGGCCCAGCACTGTGCTACCCGTGAGTTCGGTACTCTTGAGGTCGGCAAACATCAAATTCAACGAAGGAGACTTCCCGGCGAGCGGCCACTGTCCGCAAGTCGCATCGAGCGGGAGGGCCTGAAGGTCGGGACTCGCGCGCCAGTTTTTCGCCTTCCCGACCTCCAGGGTCGTATGGTTTCGTTGGAAGAATACCGGGGCCGGCAGGTGCTCCTAGTCTTCAGCGATCCTCATTGCCGGCCTTGTGACGAACTCGCCCCACATTTGGTCCGTCTGCACCGAAACCACTCCAATAACGGCTTAGCGCTAATCCTTGTTGGACGTGGCGAAAGAGAAGAAAACCGCCGTAAGGCGGAGCAGCACGGGTTTCAGTTTCCAATCGTTCTTCAGGAGAAGTGGAAGCTTTCGAAGGAGTACGGGATTTTCGAGACCCCGGTAGCTTTTTTGATCCGAGAAGACGGTGTGATTGCTAAGGAAGTGGCAGTTGGTACAGACGCTATTTTGGCCCTCGCCCGCAAGGGGGTGGGTCAATCAGAGGAGGGATCCCATGAGCGCGTTGCTTGATGATGTATCGCGTATTATCGCCAGGCCGATTATTTCCAGACGACAAACGCTCAGGCTAGTCTGCGGGGCAGTTGGTGGTGCCGTGCTAGCATCCTTGGGCTTCGGCAGGCCTTCCCGGGGGTTGGGTAGTCCTGCCCCCGAACCCCAAGGAAGTTGTCCCAAGGGCCAAAGTCCATGCGGCTCTGGTTGCTGTCAACG
>QHZC01000584.1 GCA_003224515.1 Acidobacteriota bacterium | reverse complement strand
GCCCCCGGAGCTTACCACGGTGCTCATAGCCTTCGTGTGGACTTTACAGTTGGTTCTAACAATGAATATGAGCCCGTATATCAGATGGTGCCAGTCCATTCCAATCGTACGTACTCGCTGAAGGCCTACGTCCGCTCGCAGGACATCACCTCGACTAGCGGCCCTTGCTTGCGCGTGAGTGACCCCCAACAACGAGGATTCGAAGACGCCATTAGCGAGACGACCGTGGGAACAACCGAGTGGCACCCAGCGAGCCTATCTTTTTCGACTGGGCCGGAAACGCAGTCTGTGCGGCTCTCCCTCTGGCGATCTCGTGGCCGGATTTTCCCCATGGAAATCACCGGAAGTTTCTGGTTGGACGCGGTAACCCTCGAATGCAAGGATTGCACCGCCGAGAAATGACTTCCGCCCGGATCGCGCCCAACCTATCAGTCGCCTCGGTGGAATCGATTGAGGTTGCTCCGCGCCGACAGAGTGAGTTGGCGGCGGAGCCAGTTCCGCTCGCGTTCTCCGTTGCTCGGGTCTTGCTCGTCGCCGCGTTGATCGGCGCGCCATTGGCCTTTGGCGCCGTGATTACCGAGGCCTGGGTTGCGCTGGGGCTTGTGGCTAGCCTCTCGCTCTTCTTGTGGGCCACAGGCAGCGTTTGGCAAGGGAGGCTCAACTTAGTCTGGTCGCCGCTTTACATACCCTTGGCGACGTTTCTTCTTCTGGGACTCGCTCAGTATTGGGCGCAGCTTCCACTCGATCGGTTCGAGACCCGCCAGGCTTTGGTGCTGCTGGGGGCGGACCTCACGTTCTTTTTCCTCGCCGCCCAGCTTTTCGCAAGCGCTGACAGCCGGACTTGGCGCTTGTTTGGTCCCACCGTGCTGCTCTTTGCTGGTTCACTGGGA
>QHZC01000104.1 GCA_003224515.1 Acidobacteriota bacterium | reverse complement strand
TGGCACAAACACCACATGGTATTTGCAGTCCCAACTCGAATGGGCTAGCCTTTGATAGATTTCCGACACGACATCCTCCTTTCATGGTTCTCACCAAGCCAGAGGGGAGGATGCCATGCCGGAACGGTCAAACCTATTCGAGTCTCACTGGTCGAACCAGTGGCTTACCTAAAATCTGAGTTAGCGAATCCGTTTCTCAGGCGCTATCCGGCTTAGGTAGAAATAGGGCTTTGCTATTGCGGAAGCAAAGCTCACAAGCAAGAACGATCCTGATTTCGGGTATACTCGCTCAGACGCTAAGAGGGTCGTATGATCTCCGAAGAACGGCCATGACGTATCTCATTGGCATGGTTGCTGGGGCGATCGCCGCGATTGGTACACTGGCTCCAGCCCGGGCACAAACTACTGGGGCTGCTACGTTCGATCCCCTAAAAGCGTATGTTGGAACTTGGGTTGCGACGAATCCAAATGAGAGCACTCCCTTTCTGGTATTGAAAATTGAGGAAAGCAACGGCAAGTTGACTGGCACGATGAGCCATTTCAAGATCGCAGGCATTCGTAATGGAGCGCTCAACTTGATCCCGCTGACGGATGCTGAAACTCCGATTTCCGATTTGGTTGTCGCGAACGTGGACGCCCGTCTTTTGTTTACATGGAGCGGTGATCCTCCATTTCACGGTGGGCGGGTCGAGTTCATTGCCCAAGGCACGAGCGTGGCCTACATAAACATCCCTATATCCGCAGAAGAGTCAAAAAAGATTTGGGCTGACAATTGGGGATTGGCCCGATTTTCTCCAACCATTCGGATGCGCCGCGAACCAGAAGCTGGCAATGAAAACCAAGATGCAAGTTCACCAGAGGGAATGTCACCAAAGGATTGGAAAATCACAACTCCGGCCGAGCTAATAAACGAAGCGCAGTTTCAATACAGGTTCGCCCACGGCATCTATGCAGATTATGCAACTTTGCTTCATTCGGGACAGTTGATGAAGACCCGAGAAGGTGGGTTCACCGTCATGCCCATGAACCTACAATCAGAAGACGATCCGCTTCCGGGATACTTGCTCCGTTTGCTGGTCTCACCAGATGGTAGTTCTTATCGATTGTCGATCCACGAGAAAGCGTCCACAGATTGCGGTTCCGGTTTTTTCAGCGACGAAACGGGCATTATCTTCAAAGGTCACACTGCTGAATGCCCGGCAAACTAGTGCGGTCCCCGCGTTTCTAATTCGCGGTCTGAACCAGTTCCTGATAAGTCTTAGTGCTGTATCGGAAGCGCCAGATCATCCCAAAGTCACGCTCATCACATTTCCGAATCATGATCTCTATCGCCCCATCGAGAACCTGTAATGATCGGTTCAGCAGCGATTAGATTGAGAATGTGACAATAAAGTGGGGTTCGAGAGGTGTCCCAATATTGTAAATTCTTGCTTTGCGCAAGCGGGCCAGCTTCGCCTTTGGCGCGCATTCTCACTGGTCGAACCAGTGGCTTACCTACAAACCTGAGTTATATACGGGACATAACACTAGCTGCGGAGGGTCGCAAGCATTCGACACGCGAAGCTCCACGCGTTTATGGCCAACTCCCGACGAATCCACCGGCGCCTCCAAATTTCATAGAGATGTTTTGCGTGCTTCCCGGCACTCTTTGAAGTCCGATGTCCCTTTACAGCGCCCGAACTTTTTATTTCTAGGCCTTCTGCTCGTTGAGAAACGCCAGGGTGTGGGTGACACACTCGTCCGCATTAGCCGCGGCGATGTGGTACGCATCGCTGCGGATCACGACGAGTCTCGAATTCGGAATTTGCATCTGGTAGGCACGCGTTTTTTCGACCGAATTCATTTTGCTGCGATCTGCCGTTATCACCAACGCAGGAGCAAAGATGCGCTGCAGGACCCCCTCCTTGGCAAGATCGAAGTTAGAGAGCGCCTTGTTGAGCCCTTTTACTCCCTCTCGGTCTGACTTGCTGAAGAGCGTGTTCCAATACGCAATCATCTCCTTCGACGCGTTCGAACCCAGCCGATCCCGCTGTGGAATTGGCGAGGGATCGGCGATGGCCAGCGGCGACGCCGGCGCGCCAACGACCACGAGTGCGCGAGTACGTTTGGGATAGTCGGCCGCGAATCGCATCGCAACAGCTCCACCCGTTTTCGCCCCAATGATATGCGCCGAGTCCACGCCCGCTTTGTCCATTACTTGCGCAACGAACGTTGCGAGATTGACGAGCGAATATTCGAAGCCGCGTGGAATGTTGGAATGGCCAAGTCCGGGCAGGTCCGGCCTGACGAGGCGATACTCTTGCCCCATGCGCGGCACCCACGCATACCACTCGACGCTGGATTCGTCGTTGCCATGGATGAGGACCACCGGCTCCGGCTTCCACCAGGGTTCGCCCAGCCAGTCTTCTCTATAGAAAAAATCTTCCTTATAGTCGTCTTTTACGGCCCTGAGGGGCAGGCTCTGAGCGTGCAGCATTTCTGACGTGAGTTGGCCAGCCAGAGCTGAGAACCCAGCTGCAGCCAATACATTTCGACGCGAAATTGTTCGAGTCATTTTGGACCACCTTTCGTTACTTCCCTGTCGTTAAGTTTGCCGGAGTAGAGACGAACCAAAGACGGATGTTCAACCAGCAAATACATGAGGACACTCCCTGGCGCAAGCCATAAACAGTGATGGTGCCATAGTTCAGGTTGGTCACGGGCGATGGCTGCTGCCATTGCCAACGATGGGTGCCATCCAGATTCGTGCCGCCGCAGTGATAAGTGCCTTCCTCCAGGGTCGGGCGCCCACAGATCGTTGGTCGGCCAGAGCGATAGGAGCCAAGACGGCGCGATTGCCGCAGGTTGCCCTAGCAGCGATAGGTGCCATCCCGGAGGGATGCGTGCCAGAGTCAATCTGATCCGGCAAGGTTTGAGCATGGCGCCGAGCGAGGTGGGCGTGAAATAACAGTATTTTCCATCCTCTCGGGAACGGTTGCCGTCTCTGAGAACGGCTGTGTTAACAGAGCGCGGTTAACGCCAGTTTGGTAAATCTATGCAATATTGCACCTATTTCGCTGCCTGAAATCAAGGGCCTAAACAGCCGAAACCGACTTTCGCTTCCACGAGATGTTTGGACGGAGGAACGAATTATGGATGTCTCTAGCAACACAGAAATTAAGGACGCGGGGCTGCTTAAGGCGTCTGCTCGGCTTTGTTTTTTTTCGTAACGGGCTTTTTGTTTGTGACAGGTTTTGCAGCTCAAACCGAACGGGGTGTCGTAGAGATCACCGGCTTTTCTGGTGCGATGTTTAGCAAGCTGGGGCCATCGGCGCAGGCGTTCAACTTCACAAACAACACATCCTCATTTTCACATCCTGGCACGGTACACAGTCTGTTCGGCGGAGAAGTTGCCGTTTCGCTGCTCGAATGGCTCTGGCTATACGGGGATTCGTCATACATCGGTTTGGGTCATGTTACCGCGACCGCGGGAAACAACAGTGCAACCGCCAGGAGTTCGCTGTTCAGTTTTCACGGCGCTCGCTTCCAATTTTTGGGACAATCCAGAATAAATCCATATGTAACCTTGGCGGCTGGCCAATTCCGCTCACGCGGAAGCGCATCCGCGACTTGTGCTGTTAATGGCTTACGCAGGAACGTGGCGGGCGCAGTCGCGGAGTTGACAGGCGGAGAGTACGAACCTTTGCGGGCAAACGGGCCTTTGACACACAAATGGACGCGCTCGCAGGCGACGATCTCAACAGATACCTGCTCAGCTTTCAACCCACGAGCCCCAAACCAGGCCCTCATTCGATCCGCGCCCCATTGCGTAATCCTGAATGCTCCTGCATCGTGACAGCCCGGAACATGTACTGGGCGGTCGCAAGGCAAAGTGAGACCGGAGCGAGCCGTTGACCACCGGTTTCCATTTTTCCGTTATCAATGCCAACGCAAGACGAGTAGACTCTTGGCAATCGTGGAGGAATCCTGTGAGAAACAAGCTCGGGACCGTTTCCTTTCTGGCGGTGAGCTTCGTGGCGGCTGCCCTGCCGCTCTTCGCGCATCACGGGAACGCGTCGTACGACACCGAAAAGACGGTTACGGTGAAAGGCGTGGTGACGGATTATATCTGGGCGAACCCACACGTTTTCCTGAAAGTGGATGCGAAGGATGACAGCGGCAACACGTTGCACTGGATGATCGAAGCACAGAATATCATCGCGCAATCCGAGCTAGGCTGGACCAATGTGATGTTCAAGCCGGGCGATCAGGTGGTGATTGATGTGACGCCGGTCAGAAACGGGCGGCCCATCGGACGCTTCAGGGGGCGCATCGTGATCAATGGCCAGGAGTTCAAGCCGTTGCCCCGTTGAGGTGACGGCGCCACCGGTCCGATCGCGGGCCGCGGGAGCAATCTCAACATGTCCAAACATTTGATTTCGACGATCTCGACTGCCGCACTGATTTCGGTGTTGGCATTCTTACCGGCTTTGCGCGGCCAAACCGGCCCGCCAACGTCCGTGGACGACATCAAGGTCGACACCTGGAATAGCAGGCCGCTCCATAAGCCCGCATACGCAGGCATCAAGCCCGCCACCGCCCCACGCCGCGACCTTTCCGGGATTTGGGATGCGACGGGCGACGCCGCGGGCGGCGCGGCGCCAGGAGTCCAAAATACGGGCGCACACGAATACCCCGCGGTTTTGCCAGGGAACAATAACCCTCCGGGAGGGGAGCCCGACGAGAGCAAGATCCCGCGCCATCTGCCTTACAGTTCGTTGGGCGAGGCCACGCTCAAGGCCCACAAACCGACCGGAATGGGAGTCCGATCCGTGCCCGCCGTGCTGGGAAACGATCCGCTGAACGTCTGCGACCCGCCGGGCTTCCCGCGCATGGAGCTTTACGAATTCGCGATTCTCCAGATCGTTCAGAACGCGGATCAGGTCATGTTACTAAATCAATTTTTTCGGACGTGGCGCACGATCTGGACCGACGGGCGAGGGTTGCCCAAGAACCCGGAACCGAGATTTTATGGATACTCGGTGGGCAAATGGTTGGACGACTACACGTTTGTAGTTGAGACGGTCGGCCTGGATGAAAGGACCTGGATCGATAACGCTGGGCGTCCGCACAGCAGCGAATTAAGAGTGGAGGAACGGTTTCACCGGGTGGATCACGACAACATGGAGCTCACGGTGACCATCAACGACCCGAAGATGTACACCGAGCCCTGGATGGCCTTGAACAAGTTTCCCTTGCGATTGCAACCCCGCAGCTTCGATATACGAGAGATGTACTGCGTACCGTCAGAAACGGCGCAATACAATCAGGATATTGGCGACCCGAGCGTCGCCCCAGAAAGTAAGTAGCGGAGAATAGCCGCCCGAATCAAGCCCTACTGTGTGCGACCGCCGGTGCCAATCATTATCGAGGCCATCTGGCCGAAGACCGACAAATACGAGGCCCTTGCCGATCTCGCCGACGATTCCGACGATCTCAGCGACGGCCACTCCGGCCGTAAGAGCGTCTGCGAGCTGATCGGCGAGTGATGCACAGCCGGGCGGCTGCCCCGCCGGGCCGCCCAGGTAAACGCACTATCCACAGCACGACGCACACAAACCCATAGCCGATCCAAAAAGAAAGAGAAATCACAAACCCAAATTGTAATTTTTGTGACTTTGCCTTGGGCAGCAGCGGACGACGCCCTCGGATGGCACCTTGGTAGGACGGTTGCTCAGCAACGCCAACACGGCAGGACACTCACAAAACTCAAGGACCTCAATTGAGGATTTTGAGTTTCTTGAGGAATGCTCGCGGAGCACGCCGGTCGCAAGTCAGCTAAAGCCGCACAAGGCACCGCCGCAAGCCACCAGCCATGATCCAGAAGCAGGCCGGAATGGAACAGATGGAAATTTCCACCTAGGTTGAGCGATTCTTTGCTGCAAAAATGTGCAAAAAATGCACGAGAAGCCAATCCTGATGCGGAAAAACAAAAGGCGGGCCGATGCGGCTGTTCTCACCCGGTAGGTGAAAGCTCAAGACGGGTGGGTAGTCGCCGCTGGCGGGGCGGCCGAGCGCGCTTTTTGCATGTCGAGCTTGCAAAGCTCGAGGGCTAGGGTGACCCATTGCTGGGTGAGAGCTTTGAATTTCTTGTAGTTGGCGAGTTGCTGGCGCACCTCCGGAACAAACTGAGGACGAACAAACTGGGTGGTGCTCTTGCCGAGATGGGTGTAACTGAGCTGGTAGAAGGGGCCATGTTTTTGTGGGTGGGCGGGATCCACGCACTTGCAACCGGGCTTCTGGCAGGCGGAATACTGTTGCGATAGAGAGCCGGGGCGCATGGGGCCGAGCTTGAGGAGTTCGGCCTTTACCTTTTCAATTTGGGCTTGGAGCTGTTCTTTGCGCATAAGGAATT
>QHZC01000587.1 GCA_003224515.1 Acidobacteriota bacterium | reverse complement strand
TTCCGCCTTCCGGAAAGCATGTCGAATGCCGCGCCAACGCCTACCAGAACGGGGACTCGTAGTCGCGACTTGTGCTCGTGCATCCAGCGCTCCTGCTTTGGAGTCCCTAATCCTATCCAGAGCACATCCGGAGCAGCGCGCCCTATCATTTCCACCATTTCGTCATTCTCCTCGGCACTTAGTGGCCGAAAGGGAGGAGAGCACGTCCCAACTACATTCAGCCCCGGGAACCGAGCCTTGAGCGAAGCCGCAAGGCGGTTGGCAACACCCGGCTCCCCTCCGTAGAAAAAATGTCGGTAGCCCTTCTCGGCGCTTTCCTCACAAAATGCCAACAGCAAATCTGGTCCGTAGACGCGCCGGCGCAGAAGATATCCCCGGCACCGGCCCAACCACACTAGCGGCATGCCGTCGGGCACAGCCAGGTCCGTTGCATTGAGAATTTCCCTAAAGGAAGGATCATGCTGCGCTTCGACGATGCCATGCATGCTGGTGGCCGCTATGGAGTGGCATCCATCACCCTCGCGAATCCATCCTTTCATCCGCTCGACGACTTGCCCGATCTGCAAGGCGTGAGTTCGGACTCCTAGTACGTCGAACGTCGCACTTTCGAATCACCCGTCATTCGGCTCCCCCAGTTCCGTTTTGACGGAGTGCGCTGTTTTTGCTAAGAGTGCGTAAATGGAGACCCCAAAATTGCCGAGCGGAGTATCCTCTAGGCGCGCAGCGATCCGCCGGTACGTGTTCTTAAAGGGCAGCGGAAATGAATCGAGCGGAGGAAAAATAAATCCGGACTTTTGAATTTGAAATCCGACTTCCCGAGCCATGGCGAAGAGTCTACGGCGTGTATAGATTCGTGCGCAGCAGATGTGCTGTCGAAGCAACTCAGGCAGCCATGAAACCAGGGGGACATTTCGACCAAGCGAAAAATTTCCCAGCTGGCAGGGATGGCTCTCAAACGGATAGAACTTGTTCGGAACAAAAAGGACCAACAACCCTCCCGGTTTCAATACACGAAAACATTCCGCCAGCACTTTCGTATCGCAGTCCGTATGCTCGAGGACTTCGATCATGGTGACCGCATCAAAACTATCCGTGGCAAAGGGTAGATGTTCTCCGCTCCCTTGCACGCGCGGAATGGCTTCCCGGAAAGCTTGCAAATGCGGCATATGAAGATCAATCCCGCAAACGCTCTCTGCACGCCGTGCCAGTTCTTGCGTATAGGAGCCATTGCCGCATCCGAGATCTAGGACCCGCATGCCATTGAAATCCACGATCTGATCCATTTTCTTCATGCGTTTGTTGACCGCATACGAGCCGTAGGATGCCGGCCCTCCTAGTTGGGCGGACACTTGCGCAAACAAGGAACGGTTTTTCCCCTTATGGGGAACAGGCCCCGAGCGCACTTCCTCATACAAATTCGACATGCGCTCGGCACGCCTCTCCCATGTTTGTGTTTTCGCATAAGCGTGTGCCTCCTCGCCCATCTTCCTACGCTCTTCAGGGAAGAGTGCAAGCCGTCGAATGCCTTCCGCGAGGCCTGCCAGCGTTTGCTCGGGAGAAGTGACAGGGACCTTAATTCGCGCTTCTGGTGGAACAAAAGTACCTACTCCCTGGTGATCCAAGGTCAGAATCGGCAGTCCATGGCCCATCGCTTCAAGAACCTGTGTGCCAAAGGAATCCTGCAGGCTCGTAAAAAGGAAAGCATCCGCGCTTTGATACAAACGTGGCATTTCTTCCCAAGGCACTCTACCAAGGAACTCCACTCGGCCGTCGAGGCTCAGGCGCTTTGCGCATTTCTCCCACGATCCGCGCATTTCTCCTTCGCCGGCGATCAGAAGCTTCACGCCGAGGTCTTTTGTCAGTGCCAGAGCTTCCAGTGCCAGGGGCAAGGCCTTTCGCGGTTGCATTCGGCCTACCCATAGCAATGTGAGCACACCGTCGCTCGGTTTGGAAGCGGGCTCGCGTAGAATGAAATTCGAGGCGAGCCCGGAGTCCAGGAAAAGTCTTACGTCCCGGCCACCAATCCTGCTCAGTAGCTGGGCCGTGTCGCGATTCGTGGCGAGAAGAACGGTGCTCGCACGCACTGTTCTTTGCAGGAATGGAGAATGAGACAAGAGGCGGAGACGAACGGTTCTCAAAAACTCGCGGACCCGGCCGCGCTCGAAATAAGCTCGGAACGATAATGGAGCTCGTTGTCCTCCTCCTATCGGCCCCCATACAAAGGGAACGGGCATCTTCCAAAAAGGAGGCGGTGCGCTCAGCGAGGCGTAACTGACGTGATGAACGATGTCGAAACCAATTCGCTGAAGGCTGATCGCTTTTTTGTAGGCGCACCGCAGCCAGAGCAAGTAATGAATCCGGAGGCTTCTGCCAGCCCCGCGAGGATCCCACGGGTCCAGCCATCGAGGCACGGCTACCCAATGGAATTGCAAATTTGGGTTCGGGTGATCAGCAAGAAATCTCTCAACAGCATCCTGGTCGTGAGGATGCGCCAGAACCCAAACCTGATGCTGCTGCGAAAGCTGTAGGGCCCAACTCCACGTAAAGCTAGGTTCAGAACCTTGTCGCGGGCTGCAGGCGTGACCGATGATCAGTATCTTCATTTCCGCCGCCTGCGATGAACTGCGATGACATTTATGATATCGTCCGCTGCGGGTGGTTCATCCAGTTCCCCAAGGTCTCCGGATCTCGTGAGAAAAAAGAAACTGTAACCCCAGGTTCTTAACAAATCCCACGTTCCGGATGGAGCGAGACTCAACTGCTCTGCGGCAGCGGGATTCGCCTCGAAAATGATCGTAGGGCGGAAACGAGCGGTGACCTGCGCAGCTCCGCGGAGGGCTAGCTCCTCGGCTCCCTCCACGTCGAGCTTAATCAAT
>QHZC01000588.1:1022-2291 GCA_003224515.1 Acidobacteriota bacterium | reverse complement strand
CGCCGTCCCGTTCCCAGAAACCAAGTTTGCTTGCCCGCAATGGGCATACCCGTAGAACTCAACGCTCCTCCTCAAGAACTCCACACTCGGCTTGCTCCCTGCGATGGGTGACCGGTTGACGGTCAGACACAACGGAGAACCGCAACGTGCGGAAAAAATCCTGGAACTTCGTTTACAGCGAAACTGCTTGCGGCTTCTGCCCCGCGTGCCGCCCCAAACCCGCCGCATCCCGGTACACGCGCAACTTCTTCGCGCGCCGTGCGCGCAGCTTGTTCTTCGGCAGCATCCCGAGAACCGCCTCGCGCACCATGCAGTCGGCCTTCGCCACCCGCAACCTCTTAGCCGGCACTTCCTTCAGTCCGCCGGGATACCCACTGTGCGAAAAATAAACTTTCTGCTCGATTTTATTTCCGGTCATGCGAACCTTGTCCGCATTAATAACCACCACGTGGTCGCCCGAATCCAGATAGGGGGTAAAGCTGGGCTTGTCCTTGCCGATCAGCATGCGCGCGACCTTGGTCGCCAGGCGCCCCAGCACCACGTCCGTGGCGTCCACTACAAACCAGTTTGCGCCTATCTTTAGCGCTTCGGCTTCCTCACCTTTGGCTACATACGTCCTCATCGCGCTCAGTCACACCTTTCCCTGTAGGGATAAATTCTAATCTTAGGGTTCGCCCTCTCCTTTGTCAACGAAGAGTTCTTCAAAATCTTCAAGAGTTCTTCCCTCGCTAGTCCTTGCTACCGCGACTTCTTTCGGTTCCGAGAAGTCTATCAGCATAGGCGTAGGCGAACAGCAGTTGCAGTGGCAGCCGGCATTGTTGTGCTGGCCACCCTCGCGGGCTGTGCTCTGGTCCATCGGCGAAACGAAAATCCGTCAGTTCAAACGGCGGTTTTGGATTTGCGAAATCGTTCGTGTAGCCCGTGGCGCGGATGCCCATCCGGACGAGCAGCCTCGTGAGTTTAGCCGCACAGCGCTTTACCAGACAGTTTTGCTCCCTTCGGGAAGCAGCGACGGAACTTACGACGTGCGCATTGCGGGGCTTTAGGTGAGACACTGCTGACCGCCGGTAGCGAAGCCAAGCTGAATGAAGGCGTCACTTCACTCCAGTTTGTGGCAAGTCTTTCCGCAGGCGACCTGGCAAATATCTGCTGCAAGTTCGGAAAAGGGGTTGGAGTGGATCTCCTGTCCGATTGTTTTGCGATAAACGATAAGCGAAAGGCCCCCCACGCTTTCTGACGCAAACAGCTTGATCGAACAGCGCAAAATCG
>QHZC01000588.1:0-1009 GCA_003224515.1 Acidobacteriota bacterium | reverse complement strand
GGGTCGATTGTGCATCCTTAAGATGCTTGATCGGAGACCAAGAAGCTACCATTGGCTACGAGTCTGTTCGACCGCCGCAGATCCAGCGGAGATGGGGCTAAAGCCAGAGGGGACGACAGCCGGACCCCGCGCCGGAGGATTATGCGTGAAGCTGTTCTGGCTTTGGAGATAGGTTGCCACGCCTTGATAGAGACCCTCGGCCAGACGCTCGCGGTACTGGGCCTTCCTGAGAAGTTGCTCGTCCGACGGATTGCTCAGAAAAGAGATTTCGGTTAGCACGGATGGCATATTCGCTCCAGCCAAGACCACAAACGGCGCGCGACCCACCCGGCGGTTCTGCGCGCTGCTGGCCGAGCGCTGGATTAACCGGCTGAGAGAGTCTTGAATATCTTCTGCAAACATCCTTGATTCTTCCATCTTTTTTTCGCCAAGCCCAATCCTCTTCATCAGTTCGAAGCGCTCCGATACCTTTTCTTGAGCCGTTGCATTCTCGCGTGCGGCGACTTCCATCACCTCCGTGCTTCCTGCGAAGTCCAAGTAATAAGTCTCGATGCCTCGAACCGCGGGATAGGGGCTTGAGTTCGCGTGAAGACGACTTCCGCGTTGGCCAGGCGCTGCTTGATGATCCTCCCGAGCCGCAGTGCGACGTCCAGGCAAAGATCCTTCTCCGTTAAACCCGTGGGCCCCGTCGTGCCTGGGTCATGGCCGCCATGACCCGGATCAATCACTATGCGTACGATCTTCGCTTCCAGCATGCGCGTCAGAAATGACTGCGCACGTGCCGCATCCATCGCCGGAAGACTGCCAGCGGGTGTTGAGCCGGCGGCCAGGGGACTTGAAACCGGCGGACTCGGCAGCGGCGATACAACCGGAGCCGCTGCCGCAGCAAGCGGGTCCTGTGATTGTCGGCTCGCTCCAACCTTGTAATAAAAGAGTAAAAGACCCGCAAGGAGAATCGCTATGCCAAGAGTCAGAGCGCCCATGGTCTTGCGTCGCAAGCTCTCCCTTG
>QHZC01000583.1 GCA_003224515.1 Acidobacteriota bacterium | reverse complement strand
CTTGAGACCGTTCTTGGCGACTAGCGTAAGGAGTTTTAGGGAAGCTCCCCTCGGATGCTTTTTGCCTCGTTCCCACTGACTGACCAAGCCAGTTGTAATGTTTAGATAGCGAGCAAAGACCGCTTGGCTGGCCTTCTCCCGCCGGCGGAGGGTGCGGATCTGTTTCGCGGTCAGCGGCCGTACCGGCGTCAGGCACATGATGTCAAATTTCCGCATGGTCTCCTTGTCCGTCACACCGGCGTCATGGAGGCCCTTGGCAGTCTCGTGGACTGAGGCCAGCAGAGGGCTACGATAGGTTCCATGCCTTGTCGTCCTAGTTTTTCTCATGGCAGATGACCTTGATCAATGTTCCGAATGCGGCTGCTTGGGCCAAGACCCTTACGTCGTAAGCCGGGATTTGAGATGCAAGTTCCTTACTTGCGTAATGTTCGCCCGTTCCTTTTTCGCGAAACCGTAGACAAAAATCGCCCTCGTGGCTCTCTTGTACAGAATCATCGCGCGGAAACTACCTGACTTCCCTTTGCCTGGCCGGGCGATCCGTTGCTTGATGACACCTCCTCCGAGGTCGGCATCGATCAAGCCGCGTTCGGCGTTTGCGATCGCCTCGCACAGTGTCGGATCACCAAGACCAGCTTTTCGAGCGAATCTGATGAAGGGGCTCGTTCTTGAATACCCGCATCTGTGTCCCGCGACGCGCCGCAGCACCGTCTTTTTTCATATATAGCACTTAGTGTTATAGATATCAAACTTTCTTCAGGAGCTGCAATGGCAGGGACTGCAAACAGACTGCACTCAGCGGTTTGCCAGGGTGGCGATCTTACCCAAACCCAACAGCCGACGATCGGCGGTCACGAGTGTCAGGCCAAGCACTTCCGCTGTAGCGGCCAAAAAGCGATCCGCCGGATCCGGATGCTGAAGCAGTAATTCTTGTGCTGCGACCACGATTTCATGTGTCAATGGAGCCTCCCGCATGTGCATCGTTGCCTTTGCCACCCAGTCTCGGATCGTACCGTGCAACCGTATACGGCCCTTGGCACGCAACAGCAGCGCTTCCCAGGTACTCACAGGGGACAACCACAGCTCGTTCTTGCCATCTCTTAGTTCATGCTGCACGCGCCGCGAGAGTCGGTTCGGTTCCGCCAAACTCCAAAGCCAAATGTGGGTATCAAGCAAGAGTTTCAATTCTTCAACGCCTCAATTTCCTGGATTTCAATGACCGGAGACACTACGTCGCCCGTAATTTCCATGCTGTCGGACATCAAACCCAGCCAGTTTCGCTCCTCCATGTTTGGGGATGTGGGAATCACCTCAGCAATCGGCCTACCACGTCTGGTTACCCGAAGCGAAACTTTTGTCTTATCAACTTCTTCGAGCAGCGCCAGACACTTTGCTTTAAACTCAGAAATTGCGACCTCCTGGATCGAGTTCTTGCCCTTGCCTAGTTTCACGCGCCTTCTCCTTTGACTAATTCACTTTACTATGGTCATCTCAAATAGTCAACACGTTTGATCGCTGCGGAAACATCAAGCGCCATCAACGAATCAGAATCGCCGAGCTCATTACACGCCGAATTCAGGCTCTGATCTTCGCTCAGAGCTCGCCCGAACTTGTCGCCCACACCAAAAAGTCCTACACCGGCCAGGTTCTCGCTCGCGTCCTCGGAAAATAGACAGAGAAATAAGCCAAGCTACTACTTGCAGCTGAATCTCCTGATCCAGGCGTGAGAATCAGGTCGAATGGACGATCATGTCGGTGCTGGTCATTCCTGGATCACACACCATCCTTCACTGGCTGCCCGGGTTTCATCAACGCGATCGTCTTTGGCGCCTGGGAGGAATCGCTTTGGATTGCAAACACGGCCTGCTGGACTTTAGGTCGGACAACCCCCAGACTTAATACCGAGGTTATACGTCAGATTAGCGGGAATTTCCGTTTGGAGATTCCCCTTGGCCCGAAAGCCTAGCCCTCCCGTCCCGTCGTGTCAACGCGCCGCCGCAAACGGCGCTGGCCCTTTGCGGTGGTAGTGCGGCTCGTTTTGGCCGTTCTGCGGAGCTGTCCCTACCAAAAACTTATGGACCTTTCCCCAAAATCCAAAATGCGTTTGAAATGAGCGGCATGCACTAAGGCCAGGGCGTCATCCGTGAGGTAGAACTCCGAGAATTCAATGAAAAGAAGCACAGTGTCACGAAAATAAATTCGGTCTCACCGTCCATGGTTCGTGCGCTAGAAGAACATAAGGGAGGAAAGTGATGGCGAAGGCGAGACAGGGGAGGGAAATCGAAAAGTATTATTATCATCCGTCCGGGCGGACCCCTATGAAGGGAAGGGGTAACCACTTCGGTTACAGAGCAGCGGTCGCAGCGATGGATGGAAGCAAGAACCCGGACAAACCGGTCAATCTACGGAAGCTCAGACCAGCCGACTTCAAGACGTTCGGAGTCGTCTCATCAAGGGTTACCAGGACAACGGTCTGGCGAAGAACGACGCGGCCGGGAGGCTGACCACCACATATCTGCCCGGGTCATAGAGTCACCGCCGGAACACATGCGGCCCTTCATCAAACCTGTGTAACCAGTGTAACAATTGAGGCAGGGTTTTGAGGTGGTTCCCAAGCCTTAAGTGCGACACACGACAAGACTTCAATTTTTGTACCCCTAAGTTCGGGACCAGGAAGTCGATGGTTCAAATCCATTATTTTTTGGTTGTTTCTTTGGTTCCGATCCCAAACTATATGTTGCCGGTTGCGAATGGTTGTGAATCTGAGGGAGATTTTTGTTGCCGTAAGTCCCGACCAATTCCTTTAGGTCCGGCAATTTACCGCATACGAAAAAGCCGAAGAAGTCCTGGTTGTGGACTAGCGGAGAAATTAGGTACAAGATCGCGCTTTTCACAAGAAAAATCACAAGTCCAAGCTTAATTCCCGTCCCTCACTGGGAGCGTCAACGCGTAGAGGACGTCTTGGACCGCAATAACGATGTACTGGCGTCCGTCGAGCTGGTAGGTCATCGGCGAGGCGAGCATCTCTCCGCCTGCGTTCAAGTGCCACAGGGTTCTCCCCGTCGCCGGATCGAGGGCCAG
>QHZC01000095.1 GCA_003224515.1 Acidobacteriota bacterium | reverse complement strand
AACGGCATTTGACACAGGAAGATTTCGAATCGCTGATGTAGGTTCCATTCCCCTCTCTGATTACGATGAATGCTGTCATTGTTGGGCTGCAGATGCAACATGTCACAATGTGCTCGCCTGCGTGGACGGATTTTGGTCAAGGGGAGCAAAAAGGGCGCTGATTAGGTTAGTCTTGCAGCGAAATGCGGCTAGTGGAGTTGCTGTGGCCGCTTGTTATTTTCCAGCGCGCCGCACGACGAGGATCGATCCAGTGGTCGCCCTGCGGTATGAATGAGTTTATGCTGCAAATGCTAACCGGGCCGATAGGCTCGGTTCAGCGCGTCTCGCGGATGGTCAGGGGTCTCTCGGCACATGACCAAGAAAACTTTTGTGCGAATTGAGCCTGCTTGGACTTTGTGTTGGCAAATGAGTGTCTCGGCTCAAATGGGAATGCGCTATCAGGTAATTCGGACAAGCAAAGGGCTGCACCCCGCCGAGCAGCCCTCGACCGTGGCCAAATTCGTGCCAAATACCGGCGAAAATACCGCTAAATAGCTCCCTTACCTAAGTTTTCTGGAATCATTGACCGGCCTGTTCGGGACTTCCATGCCATGGAAGGGAGCTTTAATTGTGGAACCAAACCGCCTCTGACGCGTGCAGTCGTTTCCGTGATCGGCGAGGCTTGCGAGAGTGCGAATCCGAGTCCTGACAAATTGTTCCTTGTTCCTTGAAGATTCTATCCGCTAACCCGTTTTCGACGCCGACTGCCAGCAGACACAGGTTGCTTTCGAGAGGGTCCCTCTTCTGTTCCCACTTGCGAGAATGCAATGCCGTGCACAAAAGCTTTCGTCTCATCCGCGAGATTGACAAGCTCTCCGATCATCTGCGGCAAATCCACAACAAAGCTCAGGTAGCCTTGACCCGGCTTCGAAAGAACGCTGACAAGCTCTCCCTTGCGCACGATAGCGACGTCGCGCCCGCTGACCACCAGGCGAGCCTCCGAGAGCGGCTTGTCCATGTGCTCGTTCCGACGGAGAAAATCTACGACCTTCTTCAGCGAGGAGGTCGTCACACCTGATTTTCTCAACGCAAAGGCAACCTTCAGTGCGATCAGATCACTGAAGTTGTAAACGCGTTCGGTGCCAGTGCCTCTGCCGGGAGCCACACTGGGTTGGACAAGCCCGTTCTTCGCCCACAGGTTGAGGGTGGAATACGGAACTCCCGTCAATTTAACGACTTGCCGCGCCGTGAACCCGATTTCCACAGAGTTCCAAAGATATCACATTTGACTCATAATGAACCCAAGTCTATTCTTAATGTACTCCTTTTGATACTGTCCCGCATCACGAGGAGCCGCAGACGAACTCTCCCCACGGCTATGGCCTCGCCGCCTGCGAACGGCCCCCAATCGAGGTAACTGGGTATGGCACCAAAGAAGACAGTTGAGGGCGCTTCGCGCTCGAACAAGATCCGCTTTGTCTTAGTGGAAGCCGATATCAGCGACGGCAACCTATCTGAACTTACACACGCCATCACGAACGCCTTGAAGCCCACTGTCGCGCCAATGCGTCCGGCACTTCGCGCTGCATCTTCAGCCCGAGGTGCTCGATACCGAGGAACCTGAAGCGGAAGAGGAACAGGGCGGCTCACGATCCGCAAAGCTGAAGTCGAAACCACCATTGCCGAAGTACCTGCCCGATCTCGACCTTAATGGCAGCAACGGCAAACCATTTAAGGAATATGCGCAAGAGATCGCTCCGAAGAAACACATCAAGCGATATCTGGTGGCGGCAGCGTGGATGAAGGAATATGGAGGTCACGAAACGATCAACACCGATATCGTGTACACCGTGTACAAGACCGCAGGGTGGCCGGTGGGCATTAATGACTGGGATGCAAATTTTCGTGGTGCCGTGAAGCGCGATCTGATGCACAGGAAATCTCCCGGCGAATACGCCATTACCCCGCTTGGCGAGGCGGCGTTGCAGAAAGCAGAGGACTAGCCGCCGAGATGGAGCTTGTTGAGTTTGCCCGCATCGCAGAAATCTCCAAGTTGTCCCAACCCGACCAGGTCTTGCATTTTGGCTGGTATATCCATGTGCACCGACGCATGCCGAGGTTTCACCAGGCGGCGATCCGCTCCTGCTACAGCGAACTGCACATGGAAGCTCCTAACCTGAGCTTGCTGTTTACCAGACTGTCCGAGCGCCGGCCGAAGGCTCTTCTCAAAGACGCAGACGGGTATTACCTCGAACACTCAGTGCGTCAAAAGCTCGACGGGAAGCACGGACAGCACGAGACGACCATCGCATTGTCCAAACTCTTGAAGGAGCTTCCAGGCAAGATTTCTGATGAGGCTGAGAATCTGTTCTTGTCCGAGGCGATTACCTGCTATCACAACCGCGCGTTTCGGGCCGCCATAGTCATGGCGCGGAATCTTGCTTACGACCATCTGCTCAACTGGATTCTGAAGGACGCCGCGCGGATTTCGACCTTTCAGGCCAGCATCGCTGCCAGGGTGGGACCAAAGAAAGCCGCCGGAATAACAATCACGAAC
>QHZC01000094.1 GCA_003224515.1 Acidobacteriota bacterium | reverse complement strand
AGAGCGCGTCGATCCCCGGGGCGCTACGGTGCTGGTGCTCGCCTCCCTGGCCTGGGCATGTGGTTCGCTCTATTCGAAACACGGTGGGATGCCCAGTTCGCCGATGCTGGGCGTGGCCATGCAAAGTTTCGCGGGTGGAGCAATTCTATTGATCGCCGGGTTGTTCGCCGGAGAATTTCGCGGGCTGCATCTTGGTGCGATATCGCTCCGCTCCTGGCTTGCGCTCGCCTACCTCATCGTATTCGGGTCGGGCGTCGGCTTTAGCGCATACATCTATATTCTTCACAAGAGCACTGCGGCGCGGGTGGCGACGTACGCGTTTGTGAATCCCGTCGTGGCGCTGTTCCTAGGCTGGATGCTCGTTGGCGAGATCATCAAGTTGCGCACCGTCGTTGCCGCCGCGGTCATCCTCACGGCTGTCCTTTTGGTGATCACCGCGCCCCACCGGGCGCTGGCGCCGGCGTCGGTCACAGATCCGGTTCCTGCCCCCGGCGAAGTCTGATCGTTCCGCCTCTTTGCCTGACTTTGCCCTTCTTCAATTTGCCGCACGATTGCGGATAGATTTGCTTTTCAACTTGCGCTACTTTTACCGTGCTGAACATGAGCCACACACAAATCAAATTCGTGCAGAGCATCTCGGCGCATGCGGCGGCGCGGTACTGGCAGGCTACGCTGGCGCGTGACTCCCGGGCCGATGGGAGCTTCGTGCTTGCGGTGCGCTCGACGCATATCTACTGCCGTCCTTCGTGCCCGGCGCGCCGGCCACTGCGACGCAACGTCACTTTTTTCCGCACGCGCGAAGAAGCAGAAAAGCAAGGTTACCGGCCTTGCCGGCGTTGCCGCCCGAATGAGATTTCCGGTCCGGTTGCTCTGGTGCAACGCGCCGCCGGTCATCTTGCCGAGTCTTCCGAAGAAGGTATTCAACTGGGGGGCCTGGCCAGGGCGCTGGGGACGACGCCAGCCACGCTGCGGCGCGCTTTTCTACAGGTGACCGGGCTGAAGCCGCGCGAGCTTGCGGAAGCGTTGCGCATCAAGCGGTTCAAAGCAATGCTCCGCGTGGGCAAGAGCATTTCCGATGCGCTTTACGAAACAGGATATGGATCATCCAGCCGTCTCTACGAGCGCAGCAATGCACAGCTCGGCATGACGCCGGCCACTTATCGAAAGGGAGGACAGGGTATGAAGATCGGATACACAATTGCGAAATCGCCGCTGGGGAAAGTTTTGGTTGCTGCGACGGAGCGCGGCGTCTCCGCCGTTTATCTCGGCGATGCGGAAAACACCATGATCGCCGAACTGCATGAAGAATATCCGCGCGCGGAAATTGCGCCCGCCACCGATTCGTTCCAGCGATGGGTGCGGGAAATCGTGCAGCGCATCGAAGGCCAACAGCCTCGACTAGAACTCCCGCTCGACCTGCAGGCGACGGCGTTTCAGCGGCGCGTCTGGCAGGAGCTGCAGCGGATTCCGCGTGGCCGGACGCGCACGTACTCGCAAGTCGCGCGGTCCCTCGGCAAGCCCAAGGCCGTTCGGGCCGTTGCGAGAGCTTGCGCAACGAACCCCGTGTCCGTCCTGGTGCCGTGCCATCGTGTCATTCGCGAGGACGGTACCCTTGCTGGCTATCGTTGGGGGCTCTCGAGAAAAGAACAGTTACTGGCGCAGGAACGCGCCGCCGGCAATTAATCCATCGCCGCAACAAGCAATCTCTTCCGTCAAACGATTCAACTTCGGGTTAACTGACGGCAGGAAATCTGATATTGGCAAACCTACGCCTGGGGTTTCACGCGGTTGACGCTTTTCGGCCAATCCTGCTTAAATTTTCCGTCGCCTATTTTCAGGTTCTTCATGGCATTGATGTAGTGAAACAAAAAATAGTCGCCCGACCCGGCCTCAAAAAACTTTTGCTGAATCGGCAACCAGGAAGCCTCATCGATCCACATCTGAATCTTGATGATCTGATTGCGGATCTGGTCTGACTTGGGCGTCAACTCCAGGACCACGGTCTTCTTGTGATCCAGCTCTTCTTCGCCAACAACAGAAACTAGATAACTTTTCTT
>QHZC01000582.1 GCA_003224515.1 Acidobacteriota bacterium | reverse complement strand
AAAGGGCGAGGTGAAACGAGGACTCACGATTATAAGCGCCACGGTACGACCACGCTGTTCGCCGCGCTCAATGTCGCGGATGGAAAAATCATCGGCACCTGCATGGATAGGCATCGCCACCAAGAGTGGCTAAAATTCCTGCGTCGGATTGATGAGCAGACCCTGGCTGACAAGCAATTGCATCTAATTGCTGACAACTACGCGACGCACAAGCACCCTCGAGTGCAAAGCTGGCTCAAGCGCCATCCGCGCTTCCACATGCACTTCACACCGACCAGCGCTTCCTGGCTCAACATGGTGGAACGTTTTTTTCGAGATCTCACCGACAAGTGCATCCGCCGAGGCGTGTTTCACAGCGTTAAAGAACTCGTCACCACGATTATGGTTTCCGTCGAGCAACACAACAAGGAACCCAAACCGTTTATCTGGACAGCCAAGGCCTCGGATATCCTGGAAAAGGTGAAACGCGGACGAGCGGCCCTCAATAAACGACCATCTGTGTGACGCACTACACTAGATACCACTTCCAGGTCGCGCACCCAGTCGCCAACGCCAGAGAGCGGAAACTGAAGCATGATTGAGAAGCGTGCGAGGCTTGCGCAGTGGCGTAGCCGAAAGGTCGCCGTTTTCCCAGGTAGCGCTTAATCGAGTCTTCGTAGTGGGTCATTCCGATTATCGGGAGTCGGGGCTTGCGGCGAAGTACCCAGACTGTCAATCGATAGCCGCTAGGTCTTGCGGTTTAAGGTCGTATTCGTACACGAAACTACTACCGACAAGCGATCTCTTCAAATCTTTGGCCTTAAGGTTGATCCCGATGCCATTAAGAGTAACAACTACCGATTCCAAATCAGCTTTTTTTAGAGAAGCGGAATTCGGAAATTCCAACGACTGTACTGCGTCAATTCCAATTCGCAGGCCCCCTTTTCGAAGTTCACTTAGAGAGATGGTTGGCAAGCCGGGCCTGACATCCGTTGGCATCTTGCAGGAAAAAGCCAATCGGAGTCGGGACGTAGCTGTATCATCGATGGCTTCGACACAGTTCTCAGTGCCATTTGCGAAGTTAGCCGCAAGGTCGGGTGCCTTCACCGCCCGACAAGTCTCGCTAGCTTTACATAAATCAACGATAACTTTGACGGGTGGCCTAGGCACATTAGACGGACAGAGGCTCTTGCCCCGTGAAGGGTGGCGGAGGTCTATGACCTCGGCGTTGGATACTTGGGTTTGTTCATTGCCAGCAGGAAGGCAAGTCCAAACTTTTGGAAGGACTGCATCCTTTGAAGCGAGAAATTGAGCGTCTATTCTTATGTCCCACAATCTTGTCAGCAACTTCTGCAATGCTTGCTTTTGTTCGCTGAGTTGTCTTCGATGTTCCTTGCCTGCATGGTCTTGCGATATCCAGGTTAAGAGGCTGGTGACCACGCCAGCAGCAAGAATCAACATCCACCACAGCTTGTGACTCTGGCCTCTTGCCATCTTAATTCCCACGACCGCACTCGCAATGGCTATGCCTGTTGGCAGAACGAGGGCCAGGAAATCGATAACTTCGTAGGGCACGATGTACACCTCCGCAGTCAATGCAAGATCGACCGGAATTTCCCTTTTGGCCTCGAAAACAGAGCGATTGTACTCCCATCGCGCTTGCTCAACGACACTTTGGTGACGTGGTTTACGCTGTTTGTATTCATTGCTTGGCGATCAAGTTTGGCATTGCGTGGTGACCGCAAGATCGTGAGCATGCCCTTGTGAGCTAGGAATCAAGCTGCGAACTTGACTTTTCAGCAGCTACGACGCAATAGACTCTCTCGTAGATTCAACATTTGAGGGCAGAGTAAGTTTCAAAGATGGACGGAAGAACACTCATGGATAGCTTAACGCGAGCCCATTCACTGCTTGTTGAAAACGATATGCCCGCAGTTCAAGAATACAAGGTCGAGTTGGCTGAATTTCCGCGGCTGGATAAATCAAAGAGAAACATTGAAGGACTAAGGGAGATCGCCTCACATCTCCACGGTAAGACGGCAGCGCGTCGAATTTCGCGTGCCGGATTTGTTGGCGATTCGTAATCTGAACCGAAATTCGGGAGACCTTCTTATTAAACACATCGCTCTCAACAGCGAGGTAAAACCCAGAATCAGTAGGTCAAATAGCAACCCTCCGGCATTAACTGTTGTTGGTAATTCCCCCCTGATGAATTGAGGTATTCCCCTGATTGTCGGTTCTTCACCATCGACGTAGCATCATTCGTTGGAAATGTACGGAGAACGTTTCGGGGCAGTCTGTGCCTCGCTAGCGTGCGGCAAGCTGAAGTACCCTGGGTCGTTTGCCCAAGACCGTCACTTCGATTTACGAGATTCTCGCTGTTGCCGAACGGTGGCAACCAAAGGAGGCGGCTTAGAGGCGTTGTTGGTTTTCCCGCTGAAGCGTAACTGAGAGACCAAACCCCCTCTATCCTTCCTTTGTTCGGACGCAACTCGGGCGGCATCCGACAAAGGCACCGACAGGGAGCAGGTGCTTGATAGATGTACTCTCTGGCCGATATGAAAAACGCACTGCGAGGGCAGTGACGGTAGAGGTTTTGCGTCTGGACGAATCGCAACTTAATAAGGTGGCGGTCACTGAAAATGTGAGTCCTCGAGGCGCGCGTATCGTGACTGATTGGAACTGCACTCCTGGGAAGCACGTGCTGGTTACGGTTCCAGAGGAAGGCGTCAAGTCGCTGGCACGCGTGGTTTACTGCCAACGCCTGGAGAGCACAAAATTTGCAGTAGGCCTCCAGCTTGTAGTCCGGGTTGAGGAGTGGGGGAAACCCGCTAGCCGCCGATGAGTACCATCGAGAGACCTCGCCGGAAACGATGCTCGCTGTTACAGGTCTCCGCAGCCCCTTCCCCCTGCAACAACCTGAAGCGTTTGCTGTAAGAATTGCATCATCTGCTGCTCTTTATCCAACATACGGAAAAACGCTAGACACTGCTCGCACTTTCCTTCGTTGAGGTGCTCCACGAATCTCGCGGCTGTCGCTTTGCGGAATTTTCGGCAAGGTTTCAGGTTGGGAGAACTTCGCAGAACTACCAACTGTTCTTGGCTCAAGCCGTGGTTTCGCTTTTTGCGTGGCATCTGTCGGTCGTCCCCTTTACTCTACGATGTGTTGCCCAGGACCATCGACGCCGGAGGCCCTAGTGCTTCCCCCTCGCCCCTCTAACTTTGCCCACCGTTCTTTATTTCGGGACAGTTTTTCGCTCTTCTGAGTTCGGCAGGATTGACAGCGAAAGTTGGGGCAGCTCGTCGCCCAACCTAGCCCGTGGGAATTCAAAGAGAAGTTCGATCTGATTACGGCGGACTAAAACAACCTCGGCTGGACCGTTTTAATGTCGAGCATTTCGAAGGCAACATAGAGCGATGGGCAAGGTTTAGGGCAGCGAAGGCGAAGGGGAAACGCTAGGGTCTAATTTTGCACAGATGGCCCGAGTGCCAAACCGAGATTCACTTCCATCCCTCGCTCCCGGCACATAGGAACGCGGCAGATGCCATATGGCGTGCGGTCGCAAATGGTGGAGTACCAGGGCTATGACGTACGTTTGGCGCGATGATTCGCGTTCTTGGCCGCTTTCCGCTGCGCCTTCTCGTATTTCTTCGTTGCTTTCTTCTGCTTCTTGGCTGCCTTCCTATTCATCTTTTGCTGCTTCTTGTCCGCCTTCCGAGACTGGCGCGCACTTTCTGCGACACTCATATGTTGAGCGTTAGCTGGTATCGACCATGCAACACTCAAAGCGTACAGCAGCGTCAAAACAGCAATTCGTTTCATTCGGATTTCCCCTTTTGACTTCAAGAACGACACCAGTTTATACCCATCTCGCCCGGTCGGAACAGGAAAGGCATCAAGAAATTGTGGCCTAGAAAGTCTATGACTGAGATTCGCATGGGCAAGAGCGCATTCACGGCGGCGGATTGCCAGCCTGTGACTCCGTCATCCCGGTGCCGCAGGCACAGAACTCATGTCCTTGCGAGTCTTGATCAACAAGCTGGCTCTCACTCCGGAACCGCTGCCTGTGGGATGAGGCAGATAAAACAGCAGGGAAGGGGATACAGCGCAGATCAGAGAAGGGCAAGATTTCCTTGGAAGCAATCAGATGTCGGCAGCGATCTACTTTGGGAATGGGTAATTCAATCGCCTAAGGGCCGCCCGGAAAATTCCCCTTGACAATACCCAGCAAACTGTCCTATTGTCCTATGACAGAGAGACGCGCATGATACTCCAAATCAATTTCAAGTCCGGCATGCCGATTTACCTTCAGGTCGTAGATCAGATCAAGGCCGCCGCCGCATCGGGGGCGCTGCGGCCCGGCGAGGTGCTCCCATCCATCCGTCCGCTGGCTGAGGAACTTCGCGTCAACCGCAACACGGTCGCCAAAGCTTATTCCGAACTGGAAAGCCTGGGCGTGATCGAGACGCTGCCGGGGCGGGGTTGCTTCCTGAAAGGGAATCACTCGGCATTGCGAAAGGAAGTCCGGCGCAAGTTGCTGATCGTGGAGATCGACCAGGCCATCGTGCAGGCGCACCATTTGCAAGTGCCCCGCCAGGAATTTCTGGAACTTGTCAATGAAAGAATGGATGTGCTCGAAGACAAACGGCACGCCAACGTAAACCATAAGGAGGATTAACCAGCCATGAAATCTCCAACTCCCGCCATCCAAATCGAAAATCTCACCTACGCCTACGGGCGCGCCGATGCGGTCCATGACCTGAACCTGACGGTGCAGCCCGGCCGCTGTTACGGACTCTTCGGTCGCAACGGCGCCGGCAAGACAACTACCATGAAGTGTCTGCTCAATCTGCTGCGACCGCAGAGCGGGCACGTACGCGTATTCGGCCTCGATCCGGCAGAGCACGAAGTCGCAGTCAAGCGCCGTCTCGCTTACGTGCCGGAGCAGGTCGCGTTCTATCCGTGGATGAGCGTTCGCGAGACCCTGGATTACCTCGCTTCGTTTCGTGTTCAGTGGAACCGGAAGACTGAGCAAGAGTTGTTTGTGCGTTTCCAGCTCGATCCGGCGCAGCGCACCGGTAGTCTGTCGAAAGGTCAGCGGACCCAGGTCGCGTTAATTGCGGCGGTCTGCCCGGAGGCGGAGTTGCTGGTGCTCGACGAACCGACGTCGGGCCTGGATCCCATCGTCCGCCGCGAGTTCATCGAGACGGTGATCGGTGCGTACCAGGAAGGCAATCCGGGCAACCGCACGATCCTGGTCTCCACCCACCTCATCACCGAATTCGAGGGATTGATTGACGAGTTCACTATCATAGATAACGGCCGCACCGTCCTGACGCTCGACTCCGACCAGGCCCGCGAGCGTTATCAGAAAATCCGCGCGCGATTTGCTCAATCGCCGCCGGAACTCGACCTCAAAGGGGCGTTGCGCGTGCGCCGCTACGGGCGCGAACTGGAGTTGATCGCCAATGGTGCGGGTCCGGAATTGATGGAGCGCCTGCGGCAGCACAATCCGGAGGCGCTCTCGACGGAAGCGCTGACACTCGAGGAAATCTTTGTCGCGACCTTGAAATCGTAGGAGACGAGAATGAACGCCAAAACCACGAGAATCCTCAAGGAAGCACGCCCCCTTTTGTGGCCCTGGTGCGCTGTGGCCATCGCGGGCGTGCTGCCGCTCTTTCAGCCGTTACATTCGATTGCGGACATTAGTTCGATTGGGTTCTTCCTCGGCATCCCGCTGTTGGCTACTCTCTCGCTCGGCAACGAATTCCAACATCGAACGCTTTCCCTCTTGCTCACTGAACCCGTCGACCGGATGGAAATCTGGGGCGAGAAATTGAGCGTCACGGTCGTTGCCGTCCTGTCGGCGGCGCTGGTTTGTTTCGTTGGCTGGCGATTGGCCGGCCTTGTGCTAGACCCACGGGAATCGGTGGTGGCGGGAGCGTACGTCATCGCCACCATTGCCGCGGCGACATTCTGGGCGCTGGTTGCAAGATCGACGCTGGGTGGCCTCGTCCTGAACCTTCTGTTCCCCATTTTCATGATCATTGTCTGGGCGAAACTGCCGGAGCGTATTCGTGAAACCGGGTATCCTTGTTTGCCAGCCACCAACACCGGCGTTTCGATCGTCGCCTTCGTCTTCCTGTCCTACGCCGGTGTGATGCTCGGGCTTGGCCGGCGAATGCTTGCTCGGCTCCAGTTGACGGGCGGCATGGCCGGCGATGATCTGCTGATGGCCGGTCCGGACGTGATGCCTCGAGCTTTGGTCGGCTGGTTTCGCTGCCGTCCCGCCGGAGCGTTTCTCAACTTGATCCGCA
>QHZC01000581.1 GCA_003224515.1 Acidobacteriota bacterium | reverse complement strand
TTCGCGAAAGGCGTGGCAGAAAATCCAACGGAATTTCTAGCCTCTCTCGGCGTCTCAGCGGAACTTCAGGTGGAGGCTTCGCCGCTTATCGCAGCCAATATCGCCGCGGTAGAAGGCAAACCGCATGTTTTTCTGGCGAACTTTGCGGGCCTCGTTCCGCATCGAGTTGCTGTTCCGTCGCCGCAGACCGGTGTGCGCATCTCTGTCCCGGCGGAAAGAAAATGTACACTCCGGTTTCTCACCTTCCTTGGCGAGCAGCAAACACTGAGAGGGCAGCAAGCAGGAGACCGGACTATCTTTGTTCTTCCGCCGATCGAGAGAGGCGCGGCAGTCTGGATCGAAGATATGCGATAAGAATCGGGTAAAGTATTTTGATCGGGGCGCAGAATCATCATCCGCGCGTTGTTTCCTTGGAGCAATTCGTGATGCTCTCGCCGGGAAAACGGAAAGGATTGAAGGCCGTTTCGAATGCTCGCGGCGTGATTGCTGCTTTGGCCATCGACCAGCGTAGCGCTTTGCGCAGCTTGTTCGCAAAAGCCATGGGCGTTGAGCCCGAAGCCGTCCCACGCCCAGCACTCGAGCAGTTTAAGGAGGCTGTGAGCCGGGTACTGACGCCCCATGCCAGCGCAATTCTGCTCGACCCCGAATATGGTCTCTCCGCCGCGCGTCAGCGGGCAAACAACGCCGGCTTGCTCCTCGCCTACGAGCAGACCGGCTACGATAGAGCCGTGCCGGGGCGCCTTCCCCATCTCTTGAACGGCTATTCCGTGGAACGGCTTGTTGCGGAAGGTGCCGACTGCATCAAAATCCTCTTGTACTATTCGCCTTTCAGCCACCCGAGTATTAACAATCAGAAGCACGCTTGGGTCCAGCGCATTGGAGCAGAGTGTGCCTCTTCCGATGTGCCTTTCTTTCTTGAGCTTGTCGGCTACGACGATGCCATAGAGGAAAAAGGCATTGAATTCGCACGGATCAAACCAGAAGTCACGGCAGTCAGCATGGAAGAATTCTCGAAGCCCGAATATGCCGTTGACGTCATCAAAGTGGGCGTGCCCGTTAACATGGCTTTCGTCGAGGGCTCTCGTTCCAACCCTGCAAGTGCTGTGTACAACCGCAAGGAAGCAATTGCTCATTTCGTTCGCGCCGCTGCTTCAGCGAGAAAGCCTTTTATTTATCTATCGGAGGGTGTAAGCAACGAGACTTTTAACGAAGCGCTGGAGCTCGCCGCCGAAGCGGGAGCAAACTTCTCCGGCGTACTTTGTGGACGGGCTACGTGGAAAGATGGGGTACCCATCTTCGCACAGAAGGGGGTTCGGGCCTTGGAAGAGTGGTTATCGAATCAAGGTACGCAGAATATTCAGCAGCTGAATGCCCGTCTGGGGCGCGCAACACCGTGGTTCGAATTCTATGGCTCTCCGTCGGCAGGCGCTGTGTGACGAGCTAGGCAGCCTCGGAGAGTATTTATTCCCTATGTTTGTCTGCGTCAGTGCGAATCCGGCTGTCGACAAACGCCTGCGTTTGACCAGGCTCGTGCCCGGCGCTGTGAACCGCGCGACTGAAGTTAAAGCCGCGCCCGGAGGAAAGGCCACGCATGTTGCCATGGTGCTTCGCACTCTCGGAGCCGACCCTGACTGGATTGGCTTCACTGGCGGAGCCAGCGGCCAAGAGCTTCTCGATGGACTGTCCGCGCTTGGCATTCGCGCGCGTCCCATCCGGACTGAACACCCAACGCGCGTCAATTTGGAGATTATCGACGAGGCCGCCTGCGTGACGGAAATTCTAGAGCCCGGCGTCGCCCCATCCCAATCTGAAATCGCCTCTTTTCAGGATGCTTGTGAAGAACAGTTCAAGCGCGGTGAGAGCCAGGCGATTGTCATCGCTTCTGGTAGCCTGCCTCCCGGCATGCCTCGGGATTTCTATGCTGCGCTGATACACCACGCGCATGCTCACGGGTGTAAGTTTTTCCTCGACACAAGTGGCGAGGCGCTGCGTTCCTCATTCGAGGCCTGTCCTGATTTCGTGAAACCCAATCGCGAAGAAGCGGAATGGATTACCGGCCGAAAGATTACTGACCTTGCTTCTGCCAGGGAGGCAATTAGTCACTTCTTTGCTGCGGGCGCAAGGAGCGTTGCGATCAGCCTGGGGAAGGGTGGCCTCGTCTGGTGCCCGGGAAAAGGCCGGAAAGTATACTTCGCTTCTGCGGCTGTGGTACAAGCGAGGTCCACCGTGGGTTGCGGCGATGCCGTGGTGGCAGCGTTTGCCAGTGCCGCAGGCGCTGGCTTGACAGCGGAGGAAACGGTACGGCTCGCAGCTGCCTGCGGAGCGGCAAACTGTCTGGCCGATTCCCCCGGGGCCGCACAAGCAGAGGACATCGGAAGACTGCGGAAGGAACTTCTCGTTGAAAGACTTTCGTAAGTACTATGTTTTCCTGGCTTGCAAGCCGGGAATGACTGTGTCAAAGTCGTGCAAACGTAATAAAAGCAATTAATTCGAAATAAATCGAAACTTGGTCTTCGATCCCCAATCCTTATGCTGAGTGAAGAGCGCAGGCGCAACATCCTCGAACTGCTCCAAACGGAGGGCCGGGTTCTCGTCGGCGGCCTTTCGAAGCGCTTTCGCACTTCCTTGATCACCATCCGCAAGGATCTTGAGTTTCTGCACCGCCAAGGCCAGCTTGAGCGCACCCACGGTGGCGCTCTGCCTCTGCGCACCGGAGCATTGCACGACCGCTCGCTCCAGGAAAAAGAACGCCTGCATCGCCACGAAAAACTCCGCATCGCCGCCGCGGCCGTTCGCATGATCCGGCCGGGCCAGGTCATAATTCTAGACTCCGGCACCACTACCACGGCGATTGCCCGGGCCTGCCGTCAATTTCGGAGCCTCACCATCATCACCAATGCCACGAATGTTGCCGATGAGCTTTCGGGCACTTCCGTGGAAGTCATCCTCACCGGAGGCACTCTCCGGAAGAATTCCTTTTCACTTGTTGGACCCTTGGCAGAGGAATCGCTGCGCCGTCTGAGCGCGGACTTGTTATTCCTGGCTGTAGACGGCTTCGATGTTCGCTACGGCCTGACCACGCCCAATCTTCTCGAGGCGCGAGTCAACCGCGCTATGGCCGAGGCGGCGCGCCGCACCATCGAGCCTTTCCCTGATCATGCCGACATCCGCGGTGCACGAAACCATTACCGACCGTAAGATCGCAAAATTTCATTTGAAGTCGTTACGCAAAGCAGATGTAGAGGTGACTCTCGTCTGACCACCTGCAATGAAACGCTCCCGAGGGCGTTTCGCGCTTGGAACGATTTGTTCGTCGAGGACACGAATCAATGGACGGCACAAAAACAAACCGGATTCCGCAACGCTCGGTGAGACCCTCTCTCAACCCGAAGTCTGGCGCGACTCACTCCGCGAGTTGCAGGAAAACGGTTCTTTGCAGATCATTCTTGAGGAGACCGGCTCTGGCACGCATTGGCTCTTCCTGGGCTGTGGCACCAGCTTTTGTCTTGCCGAAGCTGCCGCGGCTTCTTGGACCCCGCTGACTGACCGAAGAGCCCGCGCGCTGCCTGCTCCGGAGCTGCTGCCTTTCCCGGAACTGCGCCGAAGGAGCGAGGTCTGTTTTTCTTAAATTCGCCAACATTACTGGCGCTCTCTCCGCCACCCTCGCTCGTGGCATCGAAGCCTTCCGCGATTCGCGGCACCGCGAAAGCTTTCTTCGGGAGCGCTGGCAAGCCTCTCCACCTGCGGCCTCGTCCGTGCGTATTCCTTCTCAAGTAGCTATTTAGGGCGTAGGCTAGCGCTTCGGGTCCGCCGGTGCCGGGGTGGCCTCCAACAACAGGTTCTCCATGAATTCCGCCTTCAGCTTTGCTGTCGGTCCCGTCACCACGCCATAATCTCTCTTGTTCACGTAATCCATGACCCTGTAACTCTTCCCCTCCGCCAGACCGCGCAATTCCAGTTCGCCCTTCGGAATCCCTTCAGGAGCCTTCTCCTTGAACGACTTCGGTTCCGCCGCGTAGAACGCATAGAACATCTTTCCGTCCTTCTCGATGGCATAGGCCTCAGGGAAATCGTAGCCATAAACGTAAAGGTCGAGAAAATTTCCCTTCGAAAGCATTTTCTCGTTGTAGAGGCCGATCCACTTTTTCCAGTGCGCTTCTTTGTCTGGTTTCAAATACACATTTTTCAGTTGTGGCCCGTAGTCAGGCCAGGTGAATTTCGTGCCCAGCACGCCGCCGGTTCCAAGTGTCGAGGCGAAATCATCCCCCAGGTCCTCCTCTTTGTCGCCTTCACCCATAATTCGTGTTAATTCAACATGATCACCATAAATAGCCGCCCGTGGCCCAAGAAGCGCCTTGTACATCTTGATCCGCCTCCGCACCTGCACCGAGCCAACGGGATCAGCCGTTACGGCCTGGTCCATGTAGCGAAACCAGGCCAGGCTCGGCGGCGTGCCGCAGGGGCAGCTCTGCGTCACACTGTCTGGCTTGAGTGCACGCGTC
>QHZC01000580.1 GCA_003224515.1 Acidobacteriota bacterium | reverse complement strand
GGTCCAAAGGTGTCCCGCGGCGATGCCTTTCGAAGTGTCTGTAATCTCTGAGCTCGGAGGGTCCCCGGGAAACTGTGGAGCACCCGAAATTCGGTCGCCTTGCTGAATGCCACGCGCGAAAAGATGCATGTGACTCGAAAGTTCGTAGTCAACCTTGGCGAGATATGTATTCAACGTTATTGGGTTTGGGGCGGAGAAGGTGAAGCCTCCCGTGTTGAGCCCGTCACCGCCAAAGGTGTTCGGTAAAGGATAAGCGCTGAAAGTGGCAAGGGAGTTAGGATTCGCGCCGGCCCCCCATGGACATGTCCCTGCTGCTTGGCAATTCGGATCCATAGCAGCCAAGTCATCCTTTGGGCTGGCATTCGGACATGCATTTTTCGAAATCGAAGCACTGCTGCAGAGAGTGACGACATTCCCATTCGTAGCAAGATACTTGAGATTGCCATCTCGGAACGATTGCGTCGGAACGGTTTGAGTCACCTGCTTGTTCTCGGCGGTTCGCTGGCCCTCATAATTCAGGAAGAAGAACAGCTTGTCCTTCTTAATAGGGCCGCCGAGAGACGCCCCAAACGTGTTACGGATGAGGGCCGGAGCTTTGTTCGGCAGTCCAGCTTGCAATTGTGCTGTCTTGTTGAAGAAATCATTCGCATGACCGAAATTGGTCCGGTTGTACTCGTACGCGCTGCCGTGAAGTTGGTTAGTGCCGCTCTTGGTCACTAACACGACCTGTGCGCCTGAGGATCGCCCATTATCGGCGCTGGCATCGGACGTGGTTACGCGGAACTCTTGGAGGGAATCGAGCGTCGAGCGCAAAACCCCCGTGAAAGCATAACCCTGTCTCTGGTCGTTGTTATCGATTCCATCCAGGGTGACATTCGACTGGTCAGAGCGCGCCCCCGCGACCGCTCCACTGCGGCTATCCGTGTCGCGGTTGGAACTGCTGATGTTGTTAAATTTCTGACCGAGGTAGAGCACACCCGGCTGAAGGCTCAGCAAATCAGGAACATTTCGTCCTTCCATCGGTAGCGATTCGACGGTCGCGTTGCTGACAGAATTTCCGATGCTTGCATCGGTGGCGTTGATCGTCTGTGCTTCACTGCTCACCTCAACAACGCTTTTGGATTCTTGAATCGAGAGGATAAAATTGATGGTCGCGGGCTGGCTGACGAGGAGTTCCGCTTGTTTAGACTGGGCAGCGAAGCCTGTCATGGTTGCAGTAATAGTGTACCGGCCGGGAGAAATCTGAGGAAATTCATAGGCTCCGTTCGAGTCGGTCTTGGTAGTTGAGTGGAAACCAGTCGCGTTATTCTTGAGCTCCGCCTGGGCTCCGGGCACAACCGCTCCCGCCGGATCGGTGACAGTACCTCGTAGGGAGGTCAGCCCGGTCTGCGCGGGCACGCAGTCAGCGAAGCCCAAAATCAGGGTCACTGCCCACAATGCCTTCCAGTGCCTCATGTGAAGTCTCCTCTAAATCGATTCGTTGCGGAAAGGATCGGAACTGCAACCGCATGTTTTTTTGGGCGGAAACGGAAGTTTCGAGATGCGATCCAGAAGGAAGAAGGTAAGAGCTCAGCATGGCGCTCGCGAACTTATGCACCGAACACCAGAACTCAAGCAGCGCGGCGTCCATCGGAATCGGCCTACCCCCGGGCCATCCTCAAGTCTGCACCGTTCGGGACCTGCCCGCTCGCGGGCCACAACCCTACTATAGTTATGTAAAGTTATGTAAGGAGCGCGTGGCTGTCAAGCTGAAAGTTTGTGGACAACTTGCCAAATCAGTTTGTGGAACCCGGACCTCGTTTGCGGCGAAGCTTCTCACGGTTCCGGATCGAGTCGATTGGTGATGATCTTCCTCTTGGTCCCCATGGACCTTCACCCGACTTCCTTCACGTAAGTTGCAATCTGCTCGAGAGTAGCAAACCAAACGCCGGGCCTGGATTTCATGTAAGCGATGGCAGCATCAGTTGCTGATCCGCCCCGCGCCAAGACCTCGCTCCGGCCTGTGAAGCGAGGATGTGACTGGTTGCGACAATTCCCCGGTCCGTAGTGGCCGTGGATCGTCCGTAGGAACGATCTTGCGCATCGGCGGAAAATGAAAAAGATAAAATCAGAAAGACTACTGCACCGAATCGCCGCACGGGTACCTCCGATGGATGCTGAGTTGTTCCTGACACTTCAGCCCAAACGATTCCCTTAAACCGCCGAAAAGCTGTTTTCGCTTGACATTCCGAAAGGTGCGGAATAGCGTACCGCTTCTCGGAGTGAAATTGTCGAAGTGCGAAGCTTCAAAGGCGTACCCGTTAAACTTTGCTCCCAGGTTCCGCGCCTCGCGCGGTATACAGGCGAAATAGCCGTAGCCTTCAATCCGCTGCGAAGGACAAAATCAGGGCCTGCGGATAGCACGCCTTCCCTGTAAGGACGGTTCCCGTGACATCACACCGTTTACATGTGAGACACCATCCACGCGATCAAAACCTTACTAGAAATATGCAAATTTACAAGATAAAAATGGCCGGAAGCGCAAGGCAGGCGTACTGCGATTCAGAAAGGTTCACCCACAGAAACGGAGAGTGAGCATGATAGAGACTTCGCGTCGCAGTTTCCTGGTAACGCTTGGGGCTTTCACCCTTCTGCCGTTGCAGCGCGTGGAGCCCGACCTGGTTCTCCACAACGGAAATTTTTGGACTGTCGAACCCCACAATCCCCGGGCCCAGGCGGTCGCGATCAGCGACGGTCGCTTCCTGGCCGTGGGTTCGAACGACGAGGTTCTTCATCTCGCAAGTTTCCGAAGCCGGAAAATTGACTTGGGCGGAAAAACTGTCTTGCCTGGATTCATTGATGCCCACGCGCACCCTGCCTCGTCGGGCCGCTCACACCTGCGCAACGTCGATTGCGATCTCCGTTCCATCAAAGCAATACAGGAGGCTCTTCGCGAGCGAGCGGCTAAAACTGCCCCGGGACAGTGGGTCCTCGGCTTCAAGTACGACGATACAAAAACTTCGGACGGGCGAAGGCTCGTCTTCAAAGACTTGGACGAAGCTGTGCCGGATCATCCCGTACTGATAACGCATCGCGGAGGGCACGAAAGGTTTGTAAACTCAATTGCGCTCAAGTTGGCGGGCATCGACGACACCATAACGGACCCGCCCAGCGGAAAGTATGACCGGGATTCCTCGGGACATCTCACCGGCCGGATCATTGAGCGCGCGGGTGCATCCCTCCAAAAGCTCATTCCATCGACCTACACAAGGGACGACTACCGCGAAGGTGTGAAGTTCATTTCCAAAGCG
>QHZC01000001.1:3955-15953 GCA_003224515.1 Acidobacteriota bacterium | reverse complement strand
CTGTCCGCCCGCATTTTTTTCGATCATCTCTCATGCTTTCCTCTTCCTAGGGCACTTGCTATGGCTTGATGATACTCAAGCGTGGTAAGGCACAACGGATTGAGTCACACCATGAAATTATGTCATCCCAGAATCAGCTGCCTGAAAACAGTATTAATTCTTATTTAGCCCGACGTGCATTTGCCCATCCTGCCCTTCGCCGCAACACCGGAACACGCTGAGCGGTGGTAATCCCGTAGTCCGGGGATAAGCGGCGCTCGAGCTAGCAGACCAACGAGCATTGAGAACTGCTGAGGTCGTCTACGCCGCTCCAACCCCATTCAACTCACCTAGGGCAGAAGGAGCGGGAGACTCCGGCTTCAGGGTTCATTCGTCTGCGTCCTCAAGTTTCCCAGACCAGGGCAGAAGGAAAAGCAAGCGCCCGATCTCGACGACAGGGTGTAATTATGGAATTTCTTAGGAGCGAACGGAAGGTTTCGACGAGCCCCGCCAGTGCTGAAATATCTTACTGTGGAGAGAGTTTGGTGCGCATCTACGGGACGAAGGAAGCCCCGAAAATTCTCCTCAATTTATCCTGAATTGACCTGATTCAGAGACCCCCCGCGTGCTTCCTTTGCTCACTCATGTTCGGAGGAGGCGTCTATCACTACTGGGTGTAAGACCGGCGCGGGTCCGGCAAATTCCCTGTGAGTTTCTTTTGGAGAGGAGAAAGCGTGATGATGCGCAACGTGTGGAAGTTTGCTTTGAGCCTCGTGGTGGGTCTTGGCGTTTTGGCCGGAAATGCCGGCGCGCAATTCAAGAACGGAAGCCAGCCGACAGAGTTGAACATTCCTCGCGTCAGCCAGCGCGGGAGCGTGTCGCAACGGATCGGACTGACGGACATCACGATTACTTATCACCGCCCGGCAGTCGGCGGCCGGGAGATCTGGGGCAAAATCGTGCCTTATGGAAAAGTATGGCGGGCGGGTGCGAATGAGAATACCACGATTACTTTTTCCGATGATGTTTCCGTGGAAGGGAAACCCCTTCTCGCAGGGACGTATGGCCTGCACACCATCCCGGACAAAGATCAGTGGACGGTGATTTTCTCGAAGAACTCGACTTCCTGGGGCAGTTTCAGCTACGACGAGAAAGAGGATGCATTGCGCGTGAACGTGAAACCGCACGCCGCGGAACCGTTTGAACTGCTGACCTACACCTTCGAAGAAATCAAACCGGATTCGGCAACGGCAACTCTGCGATGGGAGAAGCTCGCCGTTCCCTTGCACGTCTCCGTGGACGTGAAGGCCCTCGTGCTGCGCAGCATCAAGAACGAGCTTCGAAGTGTCGGCGGATTCACCTGGGGCGGATACGACGAGGCGGCGCAATGGTGCCTGGACAACAATTACAACCTGGAAGAAGCGCTGAAGTGGGAAGACACTTCGATTCAGAACGAAGATCGTTTTGAGAACTGGGAAACCAAATCGCGCATCCTCGATGCGATGGGGCGAAAAGAAGAAGCAGCGAAAGCGATTTCCACGGCGCTCGATAAGGCCAACGCGATTCAACTCTATTCCTACGCCCGCGGCCTGCAGCGGCAGGGGAACGCCAAGCGCGCATTTGAACTGTTTCCTCAGGTTCCCAAGAAGGATGCGAATCACTGGATCAGCCACTTGGCACTCGCTCGACTTTCTTCCAATACCGGGGACTTTTCCACTGCCGCGAAGGAAATGACCATCGCGATCAGCGGGGCACCCGACGCGACGAAACCATTTCTCCAGCCGTTGCTGAAGCGCTTGGAAGCAAAGGACGACATCAACAAATAGTCCGCAACGTTGTTGCTCCGGGTTGGAAGGCGTGGCGGGACGACAGGTCGAGATATGCTCTTTTCCTGGTTGTCTCGAGGAACGGGTCAGAGTTGCCACGATCCTCATTCGACTTCGCTCAGCAGGATCTGCGGTCGGGGTGACCATGGGGGAGGAGTGGGCGGGCGGTTATGTCGGAGCTAAAGCTCCGACCCCCAAAGCTATCTACTGTAGGGGCAAGTTTTAGGAGTGGGAAAGCGCAGCTTGTTTCTGCTCCACGACTGAGGCAAGCGCGGCGGCGATGACACCCAGCCCCTCGTCGAGCTGCCCGTCGGTAACGACGAGCGGAACGAGGATGCGAAGCACATTGTTGAAAGTGCCAGCCGTAATAGTGATGAGACCGTGCTCATAACAATACTTCGCGATTTCCTTGGTCTCAGAGTCCGCAGGCTCGCGCGTCTCTGCGTTGCGCACCAATTCGATGGCGCACATGCCGCCGAGTCCACGAACTTCGCCGACCAAGGGCCATTTCTTTTGCCAGGCTTGGGCGCGCTGTTCGAAATGCTTGCCGATGGCCGTGGAACGCGCGAGCAGGCCGTTTTTCTCGATCGTTTCTATCGCGGCAAGCGCCGCGGCACAGGAAGCAGGATGGCCGCAGTACGTGCCACCAAGAGAACCGACGCCAGGTGCATCCATGATATCGGCGCGGCCGGTGACCGCGGCAATGGGCATGCCTCCACCCAACGATTTCGCCATGGTGATCAAATCAGGCTCAATTCCGAAATGTTCCGAGGCGAACCACTTGCCGGTACGAGCGAATCCGGATTGTACTTCATCAGCGATGAAGAGAATGCCGTGTTTGCGGCAGATGTTTTGCAGCAGCTTGAAGTACTCGCGCGGCGGAATGACAAAGCCGCCTTCGCCGAGAACGGGCTCGGCGATCACGGCAGCGACGGATTCCGGGGCGACGGAACGCTTGAAGGCGTCTTCCAGATAATGAGCAAAGGTTTCGGCGGTGGCTCCTTTTTCGCCGCGGTAGGGATAGGCGAAGGGAATGCGGTACACGTCGCTGGCAAAGGGTTCGAAGCCCGCTTTGTAGGGATGCGTTTTGCTGGTCAGGGTCATGGCCAGAAGCGTGCGGCCATGGAACGCATCTTCGAAACAAATGACAGCGGGGCGCTTGGTGTAGGCCCGGGCGATCTTGATGGAGTTTTCGATGGCCTCGGCGCCGGAGTTGAGGAGGATGGTTTTCTTCGGAAAATTTCCGGGGGCTAGCGCGTTCAGTTTCTCCGCCACGGAAATGTAGCCCTCGTAGGGAGTGACGGCAAAGCAGAGATGCAAGTGCTTCTCGAGTTGCTCGCGGATCGCGGAGAGCACCCGAGGTGAGCGATGACCGATGTTGAGACAGCCGATGCCACCAGCGAAATCGAGATAGCGGTTGCCGTCGACATCATCGATGGTCGCGCCTTCGGCGCTTGCGGCGAAAACCGGCGTGGCGTTCGATGTGCCGCGTGGAATCGCGGCTTCGCGGCGCGCCATCAAAGCGCGTGACTTTGGTCCCGGAATTTCCGTGCGAATTTGAATGGTAGACATTTTTTGTTTCCCTTGCATTGAAATCTAATACCAGCCGATGGGGGTCTCGTCGAGATTGACGAACACTTGTTTGGTTTCGAGATATTCTTCAAGCCCCCAGGGACCCAACTCACGGCCGAAGCCCGACTGCTTGTAGCCGCCCCACGGCGCTTCGACGTAGGTTGGTTGCATGTGATTGACCCAGACGATGCCGGCGCGGAGCGACTTCACGACGCGGCGCCTCCGGTTCTCCTTCGAAGGGAATCACGGAAGCGACGGGGCCGAAAATTTCTTCACGAGCGATGCGTGCGTTGTTATCGACGTCGTAAAAAATGGTCGGCTCAACATAGTAGCCCTTGCCGAACTGTTTCGGCCGTCCCCCGCCGATGGCAACCTTTGCTTCCTTCTTGCCAACTTCGAGGTAGGAACTGACACGGTCGTACTGCTCCTTGCTCACCAGCGGCCCCATTTTCGTTTCGCGTTCCAGCGGCGCGCCCAGCTTGATGCGCTTGGCCTTCTCGGTCATAGCTTCGACGAATTTCGAATAGATTTTCTTTTCCACGAGGATGCGGCTGCCTGCGGAGCAGACTTCCCCTTGATTGATGAAGACGCCGAAGAGCGCTCCGTCGACGGCGGCTTCCCAGTCCGCGCCATCGAAGAAAATATTGGGAGACTTGCCTCCGAGCTCCAGCGTGACGCGCTTGAGCGTGTCCGCGGCGCTCTTAACGATCATCTTGCCAACCGCAGCGCTGCCGGTGAAAGCGATTTTGTCCACGCCGGGATGCGCGACCAGCGCAGCTCCGGCCGTTTCGCCCAGGCCATTGACGACGTTCACCACGCCCGGCGGCAGACCCAGCTCTTCAAACCAATTGGCGACTTCCATCATAGTGAGCGGCGTCTGTTCGGCAGGCTTCAGGACGCAGGTGCAACCAGCGGCGATGGCGGGCGCGAGCTTCCAGGAAGCCATCACAAGGGGATAATTCCAAGGAATGATCTGGCCCGCGACGCCAACCGGTTCACGCAGAGTAAAACTCAGGGCATTGGCGGGTACCGGATTGACGTGGCCGAGAACTTTGTTCGCGAGGCCAGCATAATATTCGAAACAGGTGGCGGCATCGGCGATGTCGTACTCCGCTTCCACAATGGGCTTGCCCGAATTGCGGCATTCCAGCTCGGCGAGCCGGGCAGCGTTGGCCCGAATCTTCTCCGCCAGTCTGTAGAGAATGCGGCCCCGCTCGGCAGCGCTGGTCCGTGGCCACCGGTCGGTATCAAACGCGGCTCGCGCGGCTTTCACGGCGTGATCGACATCGGCGGCCGTGCCCGATGCAACATGCGCGATCACTTCTTCGGTCGAAGGATCATAGACGGGAAACATTTCGCCGGAAGAACTCTTCACCCACTGTCCATTGATGTAGTTTTGATAGGCTCGAACGACTGTTTTCACACTGCTCGACATAACCGCCTCCCAACTCAATTCAAAGCGCCGGGGCCACCGCCGCAACTTTCTGCGCGGCTTTGCGGCGCCCGTACACATAAAAGAAAAACGCCGCGAGGCCAATGAAGAACAAGGTGCCTCCGAACATCCACAGCTCATAAGAGAGGAGCGAAGTGATCTGCTGCGCGGGAAAGAATGCCAGCGCGATTCCGATTGAAGTGGTCAGGAGTCCGCTGGCCCCGGCAGCGAACAGAGTTGCCTTGCTGTAGCGGCCTTTGGTGAACGAATGGCCCGAAGCGATTTTCAAGAGCGCGCCAAACATGTACAGGAACGGGACCAACTGCAACACCACCGCGAGCGAGAGCAGCTTCTGAAACGTTTCCTGGACTCCCGCGCCGGTAAACGTGAAATTGATGATCACCAGGACCATGGACACCACGGCGTGCACAATCAGCGCGGCGTAGGGGGTAACGTACTTTGGATGAATCTTGCCAAGCCAGGACGGCATATAGGAATCGAGTCCGGCGACGAACGGGATTCGAGCGGAGCCACCGAGCCAGGCCGAACCGATTCCGGCAATAGAGAGGCTCAACAGAAAAGCAAAGGGAGCGACGATCCATGCAACGCCGACTCGTCGAGCCATGTGGCTGACGGCTTGCACAATTCCCTGGAGCACGCTGATGCTGTCTTTGCTGACGGCAATCAAAAGCGTCAGCGTCGCGCCGATGTAAAGCGCACCGGAGAGAACGCCGCCCCAGGTGACGGCACCGGGGAGGGTCTTCTGGGGATTGTCGATTTCATCCCCCATGATCGACGCCAGCTCCAGGCCGACAAGGCCGAAGCAAATTACGCCAAAGGAATTCAGGACAAAGCGTGGATTCGCGGGGATCTTGAAATCGGCCGCGGTCACCGTGGTGCCGAAGCGCGTCCAGACAATAATTCCCAAACCGATGAGCAGAGCCGCGGCGATGCCGGTGCCGATACCGCCAAGATTGTTAACCCACTTTCCGACCCCCAGACCGATCACATTCAGGACCACCAAGATGGCGAGCAAGAGGAGTGAAGCCGTGAGCGCGAATGCCTTGTTATCCGCGAGGGATTGATGTCCTGCCCCCAAGACAAAAACAGAGACGCCGACGAAATAAAGCATGATCGTCGGCACGTACATCATGTTGTTGGTCCAGTAGCACCACCCGGAGAGAAAACCGTGAAAGTCGCCGAATATTTCCTTGGCCCAAAGATACACGCCCCCTTCTCCCGGGTAACGATGAGCGAGTTCGATTACGGCAATTCCTTGCGGCCAGAAGAAAAGAATCAGGGAAATCATCCACAACCAGATGGTGACGCCGCCATTGGCCGCGATGGAGGGAAGAACATTCAAGTTGAAAACGGCGACGACAAAAAGAAGAACGAGGTCCCATTTGCCCAGAACCCGGCGCAGGTGGGGTGCTTCCTGTGCGCCGGGCATTGCAGTGACCTGGTTCGACAAGTTAACTCTCCTGGCGAACATCTAACTAAGAAAGATTCAGTGACCGGCCGCACCGACAAACGCGAGGCCTCGCTCTTGCTGGGCCTTCGCAAGTGCAGGTGCGACTTCTTCGAATACGGCAAGATGTTTGTCAATGTCCGCCTCGGTATGCTGCACAGAGATGGTCCACTGCTCGTCCCACCAGTACGGCTGCGCGAGCACGCCTCGATTGACCATGCCGAACCAATAGTGGCGCCAGAGGTCGACATCGATCTTGGTCCAATCGCGGTAGTTCTGAACCTCCTGCGGATAAAGCATCAAGGCACCGTTGACGCCCGCGCTGGCGATGTAGGCCTGCAGGCCGCATTTCTTGACGATGGTGCGATAGCCCTCGGTGAGTTTTTTGCTGAGCTTGCCGACGTGCACATAGTTCTCGCGCGTGAGAACTTCGCGGAACGTCGCGAGACCGCCCGCCATCGCCACGCGATTCGTGTTGTAGGTGCCGCCGTGGAAGACCTTGTGCTGGGAGATCAGATCCATCACCGCGCGACTCGCGCCGAACGCTCCCAGTGGCAAGCCGCCGCCGATGGATTTGGCGAGGCAGATCATGTCCGGTTTCACGCCGAAGAATTCACTAGCGCCGCCCCAAGCCAGCTTGGCGCCGGTCTTTACTTCGTCGAAGATCAGCAACGCGCCGTTCTTGTTGCAAATATCGCGCAGCCCTTCTAGGAAACCGGGTTGCGGCAGGCACAGTCCGACGTTCATGAGGATGGGCTCGAGGATGATTGCGGCAATCTGGCCGGGATACTGCTTAAAACGATTTTCGACGCTCTTCCGATTGTTGAAGCTGGCGACCACAACATTCTCGAGCGAAGCCTTTGGCACGCCACCGCCGCCGGGAACGGAATTGGGCGCGTCCGGATCGCCGTAGTCTTCCGCCTTGGGCTTGACGCTGACGAGCGCGGTGTCATGCAGACCGTGGTAGGAGCCTTCGAACTTCAGAATTTTGTCGCGCCCCGTCGCGGCGCGTGCGATGCGGCAGGCGTGCATGGTAACTTCGGTCCCGCTGGAACCGAAGCGCACCATCTCGACCGGATAGCGCTTGCAGATTTCTTCGGCCAGTTCCCATTCCTGGTCGTGCGGCATGCCGAACGTCGTTCCTTCATGCAGCTTTTGCTCGACGGCCTTGACGACGGCGGGATGGCCATGACCGGCCATCAGCGCGCCGAAGCACAGGTTGTGATCGATGTATTCGTTGCCGTCAACGTCGTGAATCCTGCTGCCCTTGCCGTCCTTCACAAAGAGCGGATAGGGCTCGTAATGGCGGTAGTTGCTGGCGACTCCAAGTGGGATGCGTTTCAGAGCCCGCTTGTGCGCGGCGGCCGATTTTGGCGTGCGCTTTTCGTAAGTGGCGATCTCTTTCTGTAGTGCGTCGTGCATTTCGATACTCCAAGGTGGGTTGGCCGTTTTTCGGTTACCCCTGGCAGGTCTGTTCCCTGCGGTCAGTATCAGCTAGCAAACTCCTTCGAAACTCAACCGAATGGTTCGGCTTTTTTCGCACTTGCGACGGCGCGGCCCTTTCTAGGCCGCGCCGCCTGAATCGCCGTCGATTTCCTCCAAGCGTTAAAAGTACAGCTTCAGAGCGATTTCCATCGGGCTGGAAGAACTGGGCGTGGTTGAAGGCATTGAACAACTCGCCATGGAATTCGAACCGGACTCGTTCGCTGACCGGAATCTGCTTCTGGAAGCTAAACTCCCAGTTATTCAAACCTGGGCCGCAGCAGACGGTGCGGGGCGCATTTCCGATGGTCCCCGGTGTGACCGTGTTATTTGTAAAGGCCTCGGGATTGAATCCGGCATTGATCAACTGGCAGGTGGCGGGGTCAGTGCCCGTCCCGGCGGCGCAAGTCAGTTTCCGGGGATCGATGGATCTGAAAGGCGCGGCGATATTTGGCTGACCGGGCGTTTCGAAATCAAAGCTGCCTTGCAGTTCAACGTCATCTTGCGAGGTGATGCGAATTGGGAATCCGGTTTGGAACGTGGTGATACCCGAGACCGCCCAACCATCCAAGACTTTACCCTTGAAACCCTCATACTTTGGCACGGGCAGTTCCCAATAGTAGCTGAAGACAAAGCGGTGCCGAGAATCAAAGAGCGACAAGGAGCGGTTGCGCTTGGGGTTAACAGGATCAACCAAGCTCTCGAACGTGGAAGCGTAGTCGAGCGACTTGCCTAAGGTGTAGGAAGCCTGGAACTGTAATCCGTGCAAAAAGTGCTTCTCCAGGCTGGCCTGAAAAGCGTTGTAGGAGGAGTTCGCTATGGTATTCTGCGTAAAAATACTCGAGAAGACGGGGATCAGGTCCGGCGGACATCCGACGCTCGTTACCGGCTCGCAATTCGGCGAAGAGTACCGGCGCAAGCCAACGATATTTATGTCCGACGGGTTTGCTCCCGTAACGCTGGGGACGGAACCGTAAGGCAAATGCACGGTAAATCCTGCCGGGATTGTGCCGGCAGGAATTGTGTAGCCAGTGTCGGCAAAGAAAGCGCCGCAGGCCAGTGAAGCGGAAAGCGCATCGTTCTCGTTCGGATTCGCCGGATCGCCTGGAGCCGCGGGTGCATAGAAGTTCGAAATCGCCTGCAGATCTAGGCAGGTCTGTGGATTGCCGGGATTGAGGTCCTGGGAGGCCAACAAACGATGCCCCTGGCGGCCAATATAGCCGACTGTCAAAGCCATGTCTTTACCGAGTTCCCGGGTGACCGCGAAGTTGTATTGTTCTGCGTACTGCGAACGCAAATTCTTGGGAGCTTGACCGAACAATAGAATGGGGCGGAACAGAGACCAGTCTACCGGTTGGCCGCGCGGGGGGTTGAGAATCCCGTTGAACGGATTGGGATACTGGGTCACGCCGTCTTGTCCAAGGAAAGGTGTATTAAACAGAGTGTTAAATAGAAAAGTGCTGCCACCGAAGGGAGGTTCCGCGCTGAATTGCTCCAGAACCAGTTGCTCGACCGGGTTATAGAAGATCCCGAAGCCTGAGCGAATGCTGGTCCTCCCGGGACCACCGAACAATTTTCCCAGGAAGCCATCCCGGGAGTTCGGACTCCACGCCAGGCCGATCCGCGGCGCAAAGGACTTGTAATAAGTGTTTGTGAGTCCCTTTGGCACGCCAGCATCGCCAGGGACAACCAATCCCGTCGGTACAACGCCGGTGTTGTTGCAGTCATTCACGCCCGGATTGTAAAGCCCACTAAGAGGCGAAAGCTGGCATGGATAGATCGTTGAGACCTGTCCCGGGTGGAAGGTCTGCACCTTTTGTCCCGCATCGGCTAGTGGGGTGTTCAGTTCCCAGCGCAATCCATAGTTCAGCGTGAGGTTCGATTTGATCTTCCAGCTATCCTGCGCGAACAGGTACAACGATTTGCTGCGAACCAATTCGCTCTGGGCCGAGCCTTGACCGTACTGGTCCGTCAGGCCAAGGAGATAGTTCGGGAACAGATTGACGGCACTACACAATTGGCTAGTTGCATCAATCGTGCCCAAACAAGGATCGTTGGGCCCGCCTCCGAAAACCAATTGCTGGCCACTTATATCAAAGTACAGGGTTTGATCGAACTTCTGGTAGCGAATGTCTCCGCCGAATTTGATGGAGTGAGCGCCAATAACCTTGCTGAAGTTATCGGACCACTGAAACGTGTTGCCAACCTGGGGCAGCTCGCCTTCGAAGTTGTTGCCGAAGCTGAACCCACCTGAAACGCTGATGAACGGCACGCCCTCGCGGCTGCCGCCGAGCCCCGGGTGAATCCCGACGGCGGTATTGGTCTGATCGTTGAAGCAGGTGCCCGCGGGAACAGCCGATGTACAAGAATTCTGAACCAGATTCGTGCTTTGGGGGTGAAGGAATGTTCCCTGGCCTTCGCGGAAAAAGGTAAAACGCGCCTCGTTCACCGCGGTCGAGCCGATCGTCCAAGTATGGCTGATGTTCAGTTGTTGAATACGCTCGTCGGTAAGGTCGCCAAAACCAGGAAGATTTCCCCCGCCGGCCTGGAAACGCGCGAAAGGTTTCGCAAGGAAGTGCTGCGTAAAGTAGTAGTAGCCGGTCAGATGCTGGTTCTTCGTCAACTCATGATCGATCTTGACCGACGAACTGATTCAAGAGGTCGAAAGCGGTTTGAGCGAAGCAAGCAGTAGGAATCGTATTGGTCGGAAAAATTGAAGTGTAGGGCGTGCCGTCAGCAATGCTACCGCTACCGAGCGCCGTGAGGCAGGCAGGGCGGTTATTCAAAATACTTGCATTGCTGAGGACCCCCGCAAAGGTCGGATCGGCCGAGAAATCACCCACGCGCTCCGGGTCACTCGGCACGGCCACGGTGTCGGAAGACGACCCGCGACGAATGCGATCGCCTTCATAGCTGGCAAAAAAGAATGTTTTGTTCTTTTTGATGGGTCCGCCTAGGGTGGCTCCGAACTGATTCTGCAGGTAATCCAGTTTTTGCGAATCGAAAAATCCCCTGGCGTTCAAACCTTTGTTGCGGAAGAATTCATACGCGTCCCCATGAAATTCATTCGAGCCGGATTTGGTCACAACGTTCACAACGGCGCCGGAGTTGCGGCCGTATTCGGCATCGAATGTGTTTGTCAATACACGAAACTCAGCGATGGCGTCGGGGGAGGGTTGGATGGCGGGCAGATTGGCAAACTGGTCGTTGCCGTCGCCCCCGTTCACCGAGTAGTTGTTGTCGCGTCCGCGGCCGCCATTGACGCTGACCACGCCAGCGCGATCGCTGCCGTACACGTTGTCTACACCTAGCTGCGACTGCACCCCGGGCTGAAGCTGCAAGAGCTGGTAGGCATCACGTTGGGCAAGTGGCAGCTCGCTTACGGCACGTTCATTGACGACAGCTCCGAGCTGCGTCGAGGTCGTATCGACAAGGGGGGGTGCGCCGGTCACTTCGATGGTGTCCACCGCCGCTCCAACCTGCAGCGTGATGTCCAGGTTCACAACTTCATTTAGGTTCAGAACGACACTCCTGCGAACGTACTTCTTGAAACCAGGGGACTGCGCGTTGACTTCGTAGCTTCCCACAGGGACCTCGAGAAAGATGTATTCCCCTTCGGCGCCCGCTTGCGTATCGCGGGTGGCTTGGGTCGCTTCATTGATGAGCGTGATCTTGGCGGCGGCAATCGCCGCGCCGCTTGGATCCATCACCGTGCCGCGGATGCGCCCCCCGGTGCTCTGCGCGCCGGCAAACGGCACTGCGCGGCAGAATGCCAGCGCCAAAACGGTTGTGAATAGGATGCTGCGGCAACACAACGAAAGCAGTTGCCGGAATCGTGCGTCAACCTTCATGAACTCACCCCTATGCCGCGAAGAATACTTGAGGACCAATTCTTCGTGGTTGCTCCTGCCCCGAAACCTTACTATAATCCTGTAAACTTAGAGAAAGCCGGCACCTGTGTCAAGCAGAAAGAATTTATCGAACGCATCGGCCGCAGGCAAGCCGCCGCGCGCGTTGCGCATCAGCGAAGTGGCTCGCCGCGTGGGCATTTCCTCCTCTGCCTTGCGCGCCTGGGAAACCTTGGGCCTCGTCTCACCGCGGCGTACCGAGAGCCGCTACCGCCTCTTTACCGAATCCGATGTGCGCCTGCTGCGGCGCGCGATTTTCCTGCGGCGGGCCCGCGGCCTCAATCCCGCCGCCATCGTTCACGTGCTCAAACGCCAGGGAGTTGTCTCTGCT
>QHZC01000001.1:0-3910 GCA_003224515.1 Acidobacteriota bacterium | reverse complement strand
GCTGGCTCAAGTGGCTCGCGCCACCGGGGTCTCCGTCGGTTTTCTCAGCGCCCTCGAGCGCGGCCAGATGCGCTCCTCGATCGCTACGCTGCGCCGCATCGCCCGCTTCTACCGCACCAACATTCTTTCCCTTTTCGAAGCCGCCGGCGACAATCCGCGTCTGGTGCGCCCGAATCAGCGAAAAATCCTGGAGACCACGCCGGACGTGCGCATGTAGCTGCTGGCCTGGGGAAACACCGTGATGGAGCCGCATCTTTTCCGCATCAAACCCGGCGGCGGCAGCGGGGCATCCTACTCGCACGAAGGTGAGGAATTCCTGCATGTCCTTCGCGGAAATTTTGAGATCTGGCTCGACGCCAAGGAGCATTATCATTTGAAGCCCGGCGATAGTCTTTATTTTGAGAGTTCGACTCCGCACCGCTGGAAGAATCCCGGACGGACGCAGACTTGGCTGCTGTGGATCAACACGCCGCCAACATTCTGATTCTCAGGACTAGGTGCCAATGAAAGTTCGCCCGCTTCGCGCCGTTCTTCAATCCCTTCCCCTTTTACTCTCGGCCGCCTTGATGTCCGGCGCGCAAGGCCGGATCGTCGAACCGGCGGACATCATCGTCGTTCACGGCCGGGTTTATACCGAAAACCCCAAGCAGCCGTGGGCTCAGGCCGTGGCCATTCGGCACGGTAAGATCGTCGCCGTCGGTGACGACCCCGAAATCGAGCGCCGGCGCGGCATGGGCACAAAGGTCATCAACGCCGGCGGAAAAATTGTGCTCCCGGGTTTCGTTGATAGTCACATCCATTTTATGGACGGCTCTTTGAGTCTCGGCCGGGTGAATCTTGGAGGCGCAAAAGACCCGGGCGACATTCAAAAACGGTTGCGCCAATATGCCTTCGAACATCCTGGGGATGACTGGATCCTTGGCCGCGGCTGGAATTACGGCATGTTCGGTCCCGAGGCGCTCCCGCACAAGAAATATTTGGATGAAATCTTTCCCAATCGTCCGGTTTTCCTCGAAGGCTATGACGGACATACCTACTGGGCCAATTCCAAGGCTCTGGTTCTGGCCGGGATCACCCGCGATACTCCGGACCCGCCAAACGGCACGATTGTTCGTGACCCCCAAACCGGTGAGGCCACGGGCGCGCTAAAAGAGTCGGCTCAGGACCTCGTCGCCAAGATTATTCCAAAGCCGTCTCGCGCCGAAAAACTTTTGGCCCTGCGTGCGGGCATGAGATGGGCGAACGAACACGGCATCACTCGCGTCCACAGCGCTGGACAGGATTTCGAAGAGCTCGATCTTTTTGACGAAATGCGCCACCGCGGCGACCTCAGCGTGCGCATGTATATCGCTTACTTCCTCAATCCGCCCGCGCTCCGGCCTCAGGACCTCGAGGCCATCGATCATGCCCGCAAAAAATTCCACGACGACTGGATCGATGCCGACGCCGTCAAATTCATGGTGGATGGCGTCGTCGAATCGCATACCGCCGCAATGCTTGAACCATACAGTGACGATGCTTCAGTAAAAGGCAAGCTCTTCTGGGAGCCCGCTAACTACAAGGCGGCAGTCGCGGAATTGGACAAGCGCGGATTGCAGCTTTTCACGCATGCTATCGGAGACTATGCCGTGCGAACGGCGCTGGACGCCTACGAAGCGGCCCCGGCACGGAATCGCAAACGCGATCACCGACCGCGCATCGAACACATAGAAACTATCTCCGCCGCCGATATCCCGCGTTTCGGCAAACTCGGCATCATCGCCTGCATGCAGCCTCTGCACTCTTATCCGGACCGCGACCTGCTCGAAGTTTGGGCGCAGCGATTGGCCTGTCGTGACTCTCAATCCGTGGGAAGGGGTTCAGACCGCGGTTACGCGCCAGACGTCTGAAGGAAAACCTGAAGCGGGTTTTGTACCCGAGCAGCGGTTGACGGTGGGGCAAGTGATCGAGGGTTACACGCTCGGAGCGGCGTTTGCCGGCCGCCGTGAGAAATCGGAAGGCTCGCTCGAGATCGGCAAAGTCGCCGACCTGATCATCCTTTCACAGAATGTCTTCGACATAAATCCACATAAGATTGGTGGCACAAAAGTTGTCACCACCATCGTGGGCGGGCGGCTGGTCTATCAAGCGGATACAAAGTAACCGGGAGGAGCAATGACATCTCGCGCAATTCTTCTGGGAATTCTGGCGCTCGCCCTGGCGTGCGGGGGCTGCAAGAAAAAAGAAGAATCGCTAAGCCTGCTCGTTTGGGAAGGCTATTCCGATGCCTCCTTCGTCCAGGGCTTCGAAGAGGGTCATCACTGCAAAGTGGTGGCTTCCTATATGGGCTCCAGCGACGAACTCGTCGCGAAACTTCGCGGCGGCAGCGCGGCAAACTACGACGTCATTTCGCCTTCGAGCGATGTCGCCGCTTCCATTGCGCGCGCGGGACTGGCTGCTCCGCTCGATCTATCCAAGCTGCCGTCTTATTCTCAGCTCTCGGTGAAGCTCCGGAATCTGCCACTCGTCAAAGCGAACGGGCAAGTATTCGGGGTCCCGTTCATGTGGGGGCCGGACCCGCTGCTGTATGACACCACGGCGTTCGCGCAGCCACCGGATTCGTGGGCGGTCTTCTGGGACCCAAAATACAAGGGAAAGATGTCAGTTTGGGACGATCTTTCCACCGTCTATATGGCCGCGCAGGTTCTTGGTTACGACAAACCCAACCCTTCGCAACTCTACAATCTGACCGACGAGCAGCTTGCCGCAGTCAGAAAAAAACTGATCGAATTGAAGCCCAACATCCGGAAGATGTGGGCCACCGGCGGCGAACTCACAAATCTTTTTCAAAATCATGAAGTTGTAGCGGCCATGGGCTGGCCCCTGATGACCAATCAACTGCACCAGCTGCATTTTCCGATCGGCGAGACCATTCCGAAAGAAAACACCACCGGATGGATTGATCACTTGATGATCTCGGCGGCGAGCTCTCGCAGGGAGCTTGCCACGGAATTCCTGGAATATATGATCGAGGCGCAGACACAGAAAAAGATTACCGACGTGACCCACTACACCCCGGCGAATCCGGGGGCGGCGCAATTTCTGACACCGGAAGAGATCAAAGGGCTGCACCTCGATAACCCCGATGCCTATATGCAGCGAATCTATTTCTGGCAGGACGTGCCACGCCGCGCGAAGTACAACGAAATCTGGAACGAGGTCAAAGCTGCTCAGTGAGCTCCGCCGCCAACGCCATCGAAACAGCCGCATCGACATCGGGAGTCTTGCTGGAGGTGCGCGGCGTGGCCAAGAGCTTCGGCGCGCGCAATGTGCTCGGGAACATCTCGTTGAACATTGCTCAGTTCTTCGTCTGGTCGCCGGATTCGAAGAGCCGACCGCGGGAGAGATCTGGATGAGCGGCCAGCGTTTGGACGTGCTTCCGCCGTACAAGCGCCGCGTGAACACAGTGTTCCAGCACTACGCGTTGTTCCCGCACCTGACTGTGCGAGAGAACGTCGCCTATGGCTTGCGGGTCAAGAAAACCTCCCGAGCGCAGATCGGCGGCCGCGTCGATGAAGCGCTACGCACGGTGAAGATGCAGGAATTCGCGGATTCCCGCCCCTCCAAACTGAGCGGCGGCCAGCAGCAACGCGTGGCCCTCGCGCGTGCTCTCATCAACCGCCCTTTGCTTCTCCTGCTCGACGAGCCTCTTTCCGCGCTCGACGCCAATTTGCGCAAGCAGATGCAGAGCGAATTGAAAGCCCTGCAGCGCGAAATCGGTATCACTTTTCTTTTTGTCACCCACGATCAGGAAGAAGCCATGGTACTCTCTGACCGCATCGCGCTGTTGCGCGACGGCGCGCTTGAGCAGGTCGCCTCTCCCCGCGAGATCTACGCGCATCCCGCCACCGCGTACACCGCCCAGTTCATC
>QHZC01000096.1 GCA_003224515.1 Acidobacteriota bacterium | reverse complement strand
TGCAGGCTGTCGACCGCATCGGCGGGAATCTCGCGGTCGTCGGGAAACAAACTCAAGTTCTCATACTCTTGCTGCTGTTCATCAAACACCGACAACGTCTTGCGCCTGGCCGCTTGTTGTTGATCGTTGATCACGCCGAGATAGAGAACGGTTCGCTGCACCGTTTGGTCCGAAGCGATGCGATGGTTTTCTACGATGCTGAAGTAGCGATGATCTTTTGCCGTCTTTTTTGCGATTGTTGCTGCGCAGAAACATATCCACTGCAGATTGCCAGAAGTCCGGCGGCGAAGGGAAGACACTTGGTCTCCACTCTACCGTTTTTCATAGTTCGGCGATGGAAATGCACGACTTAACTACGAAAATGATGGCAAAAATACCGAAAATCGCTCGCAACTGCGAAAGTTGGGTTAACTTGCACACGGTGGCATGCGTGTCTTGGACGCGGGTGGTATCCAACTGGGTTTGCGCTTACGCAATGACAACGCCATTTCTACAGTTACACTATCTATAGCTTTAGGTCAGTAACGTGAGTGATTTAGCTCACCACTGGTGAGAACCGATTCCGCGGTTCTGGAAAACCAGTTCCCCACAGGTAGTCTGAGGAACGCCTTACTGGCGTACGCGTAGGTTTTGCATGATCGCTTGCGCGGCTCAAATATTTTAGTTCGGGTGTGAATGACCTCGAACCAACAGTATTGCGCCCTTGCACAGAGCGCTTACCCAAGCCATCGCTTCTGAAAGGTGGCGCGTAACGTTCCGTTACGAACGGAAAGTTTCGAGAGTCGATAGCTCAGGTTAGGAGGCGAAATGGTCCCAGGAAAGATGTTTCGCCGGTTCTGGTTGCCCACACTTTTTCTGTGTCTCGCAACCCTCCCCGCGAGCGCTCAGCCTGGATATCAAGGGGGAGGGTCGTTTCATGTCCAATGCCCAACCGCCACACTCTTGCATCCCGGCGGCACAGGTACTGGAAACTCCACGCCTGCCACCTCGGAGGCTCAGTACAACGGCCCGGTTTCCAGGTCTGTGACGAAAGATCCTTCCGGGCAATACAGTTTCGCTTCGTCGACCAATCCTAATGGGCTGACGTTTATCGACCACGGCGGCGCGATCAAGTGCCAGGAAATTTCGGGTGGCGACGGCATGATGACCGAAGTGGATGGGAACCAAACTTATATGTTCTCCTTCGGTCCGCTGTCCGGTTTGAATTCGATCCAAAACGGCCAGCCGGGTACGCAGTTTCCCTCCGTTTTCAACAATCCCTATTGCGCAGGTCCGACTTATGTCAACGGGCAGCCAAACCCGAATTACGGCACCGGCGAGTGCAATTCGGGAACCAGTCCCGACGGTGCGGTTGGTGTTATGGCTGCGCCCAGTATAGGCGTCGATGCCGCTGCCATCATGAATACTGGCGTACTGAATGGAAACATTCCCGCCCCGCTGATGGCCTTTGATGAGGACGACGAGTTCTTCTTGACGCTCACTAACGTCGGCATGATTATGCGGCCGGACCTGTTTGAGCAGCACACCGTTCACTTCCACGGTTACCCCAACGCCTCTTCCTTCTATGACGGCGTGCCGGATGCTTCGCTCGCCATCAACATCGGTGGCAGCTTTACTTACTATTATGTCGCGCCAGACGCGGACACGTATTTCTGGCACTGCCACATCACGCCTCCCGAACACTTGCAGATGGGTATGGTCGGACAACTCTTTGTACGCCCGCGGCAAAACCGCCCACAGGACAAAGCCAACCTCTTGCAATCGTTGGCAGGATGCCTGGGGAACTCCACCGATGGTCCGGCGCGTGGTCTCCCTTCGGTCCTTGGGCACCAGAGCGATATACGCACTGCGTGCAATCCCGCGACCGACATTCTCTGCTCGGTTCCGATACCGGTTGCAGACACGGGTGCAACTCACAACTGACGACGAGGAAGAACAATGCAAACGAACAACTTGAAAGCTATCTTGAAGGCCGCGCTGGGAGTAGTCTGTATTTTTCCGTTCGCGGCGGTTGCGGCCCTCGGCCAGCAGACGGTCAATCTGACCGCGGCGCCGACGAGCATAACGCTCCCCGACGGCACTACGGTCCCGATGTGGGGCTACAGCTGCGGCACAGCCGCTGCTGGCTCCACGGCGACCTGCGCGCTGTTGAACCGGGCGGCGGCAGCGACGGCACCGGCCAGATGGTCCCCGGTGGTGATTACCGTTCCCACGGGACAAGCCCTGACGATCAACCTCACGAATAGCCTCTCGTTTTTGAATGGCAATGCGGTGCCGACTTCGCTGGTGATTGTTGGCCAGTTGGGCGGCGGTCTTGGGACGACGGCGACCTCCACGGCGAGTCCGGACCACACCATCGCCCAGCCACTCACGTGGCCCATCGCCGGTGACGCACCGGGTGCTCCCCTAACTGGCGTAGGAACACCGCCGCCACAGGGGCCACGTGTGCAGTCGTTCTCCACGGAAGTGGCGGCGGGCGGGACGACGGCACTGACTTGGGCAGCTCTTCGGCCGGGCACGTACCTGATTGAGTCCGGCACGCACCCGTCCATTCAGGGTCCCATGGGCCTGTATGGAATTCTGGTGGTGACGACCGCGCCAGGGACAGCAGCTGGCTGCGCGTACCTCGCTGCGAACGGTGTGACTTGTCTCACACCGTACAATGCGGATGTTCCCCTGCTTCTCAGTGAAATCGACTCCGTCCAAAACAATGCGGTGAACACGGCGGTGAACACGGCAGACTTCAGCGAGACCAAGGTATGGTCTGGCCTGCCAGGCGGCTGCGGCAATCCTAAGTCGGCAGTCGGGACTGTCAACTCCTGCTATCCGCCGGCGGTGAACTACACGCCGCTGTATTACCTCTTCAATGGAGTCGCGTTCAACAAGACCAGCGCGGTGACCTCTCTGTTCGCCGCTACGCCAGCCACTAGGGTAGCGGCCACCGGAACAGTTTTAGTGCGTCTGGTGAATGCTGGCCTGCGCATGCACGTGCCGTCGATCGTTGGGACGCAGACAGGGACTGCGGTTGCTCCGGCTACTACCCCGCCTTCCGGCTTCTCGCTGATCGCGGAAGATGGCAACCCGTTGCCAGGCATTCCTCGCGTGCAGAGCGAAGTATTCATGGCCGCCGGCAAGACTTACGATGTGATGATCAATGTGCCCGCTGCAGGTGCGTCGGCCCTTCCAGTGTTCGACCGTGAGTTGAGCCTGTCTGGCAACGGCACCGCGCGCGACGCCGGGATGCTTGCTTACATTGGGATCAACGGCGCCGGACTTCCGAGCACCCCTGCATTCGCGCCTGCGGTCGCCAGATCCGATACCTACAACTCCGTGATTGCGGGCCAGACGCTGACGGTGTCGGATCCAGGCAAAGGTGTGATCGCCAACGATACGAATGTCTATGGCGTGCAGGTCGTGGGGACCGTAGCGGGACTGACTCTGAACCCGAACGGGACCTTTACCTACTTGGGCTCTCCTACATCCTTTACGTACTGCGCTAACGGCGCAGTTACAGGGACGGCATGCTCCTCCGGCATAACCACTACGGTGACACTGGGTGCGGCGCCGCTTGAGGCGGGCAGCGGCATCACCATGGGGAACATCACGTACACGTCGAACGCGACCAGCCTGAGCATCAAACCGCCAGGGGTCCTGTCGGTCGACAAAGACGCGGCGGGCTATCCTCTTAAGGTAGCCGCGTCGAGTGCCGCACCAAGCGCAGGCCTCACGCTTTCCGTGGATCCGAATGGCGATGGCGGGTTCAACGCCTCGGTCACAGCGGCGGGCACCTACACGTTTTCATACAAGGCGCAGAACTCCCAGGGGACGCTTAGTGCCTCGTCCGCGACGGTGACACTAATTTTCCCGCAGCCGAGCAATCTTGTCGTGAATGTTGTGGACGGCAAAGACAAAATAACCCCAATCACCGACTATCGCTGGATCATTGAGGAAGACCGCACCTTCTACGTCGACCCCACCAAAACAACGAATACCGGCGGCACGATGATCGTTCCAACCTTTGGGACTAATTTCCACACTAGCTACATGCCGCTCGTGGCGACCGGCTGCACCGGGCCGCTTTCCTGCGAATCGGGCCAGACCATCGTCGATCCGAACACCGGACAACACGTAAATGCGGTGTGCGATGTTGGCAACGGAGTTTGCAGGCCTGGCACACAACAGACGGCCGTAAATCCCAGCAGCGTCCATCTGGATCCGACCAAGCGCTATTACATCTCGGTTTTGCCGGGCGATGCGGCCAACCCGTTCGAGACGGGAAACGCCCAAGGCGGCCACGGCATGGGCGGCGCTCCAGTCGCCGCGGGACAGATAGCCGTCACAATGTTCGTGCAACGCACTCCTTTCCCTCCATCGAAACTCTCCGTGTTTGTGTTCGAGGACGACTTCCCGCTCAACGGTGAGCAGGATGCCGGTGGCGGAATCGACGTGCTGGCGGCCAACGAGCCGGGCCTGGGAGGTTTCGAAATTGCCCTCTTTGACGACGCCGGCGGCACGGGTGATGCGACCGGACAGATGACCTACGACATGTTCAACATGCCGCTGTCGAACAGCCTGGCGGGAACGATAGATCCGGCCACGGGGAAGGATGCGTGCCCGATTTCGGTCAATTCACGGATTGGTGATCCGAGCGATCTGACCCAAACCGGAATCACGGGCATGATTGTGACCTGCCCGAAGTACGAAGCGGACGGCACGACTCTATCTCCGCTGGCGGGCCAGGCCGTGGTTGCCAACCTGATGCCGGGAAGGTACGGGGTAGTGGCCACGGCGGGAGCTGACCGAATTGCCAGAGGGGAAGAGTGGCTCCAAACCAACACTCTGGACGGCCAGAAGGCCCACGATTCCTTCCTCCGAATCGGCGAGCCGAGCTTCTTCCAGGAATTTGGGCCGGCGGGATACCACGTGTCCATCGGCTTTGCCAACCCCAAGATCATCAATAGCCGCTTGGCGGGCGTTTGCGCCGGCAGCGACCCTGTCCTCACGGGCCCGAACTGCACCAATACTGTGACTGGCACGGTCACGACGGAGCGCATGAGCCGCACGCCGGATGAAAGACTTTACAGCAGCGGCACGAACGATAGCTTCGCCTTCACTCAGTGCTACGTGAGCTTTGGAGATCCGGACGGCGAAGACTTCGCCTTCACCAAGTGTGCCGGCGACGGGACCTTCAGCATCGGGGGGCTTCCCGATGGCAGTTGGAGAATCACCGTCTTTGACCAGTGGAACGATATGCTGGTGGACGGCCTTTCGACGCCTGTCCTGCTCGGCGGCGGAAAAACCACTGCTATGGGACAGATTGCCATGAACCAGTGGCAGGCGAATATCTACACCAAGACCTTCTTTGATCTGAATGGCGACGGCGTTCAAGGGGACAACGAACCCGGGCTCACACTGGTGAACACGAACATTCGCTTCCGCGACGGCAGCTACTCCAACTTCAACAACACCGACCTGAGCGGTAACGCTGGTTTCAACGAGATATTCCCGCTGTTCAGTTGGTACGTTATTGAAACGACTTCGACGCGTTACAAGAACACAGGGGTCCACGTGGTCTACGACGCCGGCGGACCAGCCGACGGCACGTGCACCTCCACAACGGCACCGTGTGGAAGCTCTGCCATTGGCCAGAACTTCGCAAACACAGCCGAACAGATCTCTGTGCCCCCAGGCCTGCGCGTACCGGGCGCAGTGTACTGCTCCACGGCAGACTGCGCCACGGAAAACTTGGCACCTTCATCCTTTCCAAATGGCGGCGGACCTGGCGGCTCAACCGGTCGAATTGATCCGCCGTGGGTAACCAGCGAAGGCTGGCAGGGCTTCTCTGGACAGAACAGTTTCATCGAATTCGGGAAGAAACCCTTCGTAGTCGGCGAGACCGGCGGGATCTATGGCGAAGTGATCTACGCCTCAACGCGGCCATTCGACGATCCCGCGTTGCTCATCCACACCAGTTGGACGCCGGACGTGCCGGGAGTCACCATCAACCTGTATCGGGAGGGGACGGCGGCAGATGGCAGCCAATCCCTCAAGTTGGTTGACACCACCAAGACCAGCAGTTTTGACGATTGGGCCCAGGGCTTCCGGTCCGATGGTAATCCCAATATGAACTGCCCGGGCCAGGGACGGAACACTGGAACAAACGCGGATCTCTTCTTTTTCACGTTGTTTAACCAGCCGATGTGGCTTGACGCCTACAACAACGGGGGCACTCCAGCGCACACGATCCCGAACAACTCCCAGTTCAAGTGCTATGACGGCATGCACAACTGGAATCAATTGCAGCCGGCGCCTTACGACGGCATGTACCAGTTCCCCAGCGTTACCAGCATAAATCCGACGAACGGAAAGCCCGCCGGTACGAACTGCACGATTTGCGTGCCGAATCCCGACGGGACTGATCCTTATAGGTCTGGGACTCCCATGCTGCCCGCCGGCAGATATGTAGTAGAAATGGTTGTGCCTCCCGGTTATGAACTGGTGAAGGAAGAGGACAAGAACATTCTGATCGGAGACAACTACATTGCGCCGGTGACCCAACAGTTCGGCGGCTTGGGCTCCATTTACATCATGCCCGACCAGGCCGCGGTCGGTGCCACCTACAACGCCAACAACGCTCAGAATCCGACGACGGATTTAGGAGCTGTCCCCAGACACGAAGGAGACACGGGCAGCATCGAGACGTTCTGGCCGTGTGTGGGCGCGTCGCGTATCGTTCCCGACTACATCAGCCTGTTCCCGCAATCTGCTGAGGTGTCACCCTTCGCCGGAGCAACTCGCAATCTTTGCGACCGCAAAGAAGTGACCTTGCAGGACCAGGAGTCGGCGCTGGCGAAGTTCTGGGTCTTCACCTCGGCTCACGTCGCCGCCCACTTCACCGGCGTTATCACGGATGACTTTACTTCGGAATTCGATCCGTTCTCGCCGCAGTTCGGCGAGAAATTTTCGCCGGCCAACCTGCCGATATCCCTCAAGGATTGGACCGGAACCGAAGTGTCCCGTGTGTATACCGACCAGTGGGGAACCTACAATGGGTTGACCTACTCGACCTGGGAAGTCAACCCGCCCAATCCGACGGGATATGCGCCCACGATGATGGTTACTTGCATGAACGATCCAGGCACAGGAGCGACCCCGGATCCGTTGTTCAACCCGCAATACAGCCAGTTCTGTTACGAGATCCCCTTCATGCCAGGGCAAACCCAATACATGGATACGCCGGTAGTGCCCACGTCCGCCTTCGCGGGCGCAGGGTACAACAATCCTGACTGTGCCTACCCGGCACTCACGCCGGCGATCAAAGAAGTGGATGGCGATGGGCTTGGACCTTGGGTGAGCGCGAGTGGTGCTCGCAGGATCACGATCACAGCGTTGGGCGACCAGCTTGTGCCCAACAATGCGTACTCGGGACCCTCGGCCACAGCGGCTCCTTTCAATGCCAAGACCGTCACCCGCCACTATGGCTTTGGGCCAGCACCAGCGGGGGGTTGCAGCGGTGGCGTTGCCACTGTAGCCTGCCCGAATGTGACGGTAGGCGGCATACCCCTTCGTGGAGTGAGCTGGAGCGATACCACGATCATAGGTATCGTACAAGCCGACGTGCCGACATGCGGCATACAGCAGCAAGCGCAATACGGTGGCTCAGCCGCGCGGTGCGGTGAACTGGTCATCACGGCAGCCAACGGCAAACAGTCGATCGACACCGTGACCGTTACGATTGGTGGCAAGGCTCCTAGCCACGTCCTCAGCGGCAGGAGCATCCAGGGTGCCATTGACGCAGCTGCTCCGGGCGACCTGATTATCGTTAACCCCGGTACCTATAATGAACTGCTGCTCATGTGGAAACCGGTCCGGCTGCAGGGCGTCGGTGCCGCCTCCAGCATCATCAACGCGAATCCTCATCCCGCGGGCAAGCTAGAACCCTGGCGCGCGAAGGTCAACTGCCTGTTTGGATTGGCGCTGAATGGTCAACCCTATAGCACTCCAGGCAATCTCGTTCCTAACCCTATCCCTGGTCAACCTCCTGCTCCTCTTAATGTTTATGATCCGACCGGGACAATCACGTGCGGAAGCTGGAGCGCCTTTAGCGGCGGGCCCAACAATCCACAGGTGGACCGGTTACCGCTGGAGGGCGTCGTCGGCTGGGATACCACGGTGAATGGCAACCTGGCGGAGCTGTTGCAGGAGCCATCGCTGATGGGAGCTTACGAAGGAGCCGCAATTACGGTCCTGGCCAAAGGAGTGCGTTACCCCGTTGGAGTTGAGGTCTTCGGAGCTGGGCCCGATACTGCGGCAGGGTCTAGTATCGCACACGAAAGCCAGATGCCTGCAGGCACCATTGAACTCACAAACAGCGCTGGGGATTGCAATACTTTGGGGAGTGGGCCTCAAACTGGCTACTCCAGCAACTTCCAATGCAATCCATCGGGCATCGATGGCCTGGGCATCAGCAACAGTTCACAGGGGGGCGGCGGCATCTTTGTGCACGCCTGGGCGCATAACCTGCAAGTCGCCAACAACCAGATCTACAACAATTCCGGAACAATGTCGGGCGGCATCAACATCGGCCAGGGTGAATCTCCCGACGCGCTCCTCACAGGAAATGGTGGGGACCCGCTCGCCCCACTTGGCGGTTTTGACCAGCAACCCTGGACCTGCGTGCCGGGTGCTGTCGTCAATGGCCAGCAGATTGCCAGTCCCCCGGGTTTCCTCAACAATTCGCAGCTGCCGTACTGCTATAACTTGAACGTGAGCGTACACCACAACTCGATCACGAGGAACTCTTCCGTCGGCGACGAATTGTTCTCGTCCACGCCGGCGGGGGCAGGCGGTGTCACCTTCTGCACCGGCGCCGACTACTACAAGTTCAACTACAACTGGGTGTGCGGGAATCTGAGCACGGGTGACGGCGGCGGCCTCGCTCACCTTGGGTTCAGCTATAACGGCGACATCGAACATAACTCGATCCTGTTCAATCAGAGTACCAACCCAACCATTCCAACTAATGGCGGCGGGATCATCATCATGAGCACGGCCCCGGATGGCTCTACGGCGACGCAACCCGAATGCGGCAGCGTGACCGACGTAGATTGCGCGCCTGGGCTGAGCGACGGCACGGGTCCGGGCCTGGTAATCAATGCCAACTTGATTATGGGCAACGGCGCGGATAGCGGCAGCGGCGGCGGTATTCGCCTCCAAAGCGTCAACGGCGCGGAGGTGTCCCGCTTCCCCACAAGTCCATCGCAATGGTACTCCGTGAACGTCACCAACAATATCATCGCCAACAACGTTGCTGGCTGGGACGGCGCTGGAGTTTCGTTACAGGATGCGTTAGTTGTTAACATCGTTAACAACACAATTATGTCGAACGATACCACCGCTTCTTCGGGAGTGCTCTTCAACACCCTCGGGGCTCCCTCAGCCAGTAGCCTGGGGCCCACGTGCACCATAAACTGCGGCACGACATCGGCACCTCAGGCCGCCGGCCTGGTGACC
>QHZC01000579.1 GCA_003224515.1 Acidobacteriota bacterium | reverse complement strand
GCCATCCGCGGCGTCTATCCCGAATACGGCGAAATGCGCAATGAAATTCCCATGGAAGGCCGCTGGATTTCTCCCGAAGATATTGCCGAGCGCCGCCGCGTGGCTTTCCTCGGCGCCATATTGCGCAGAAAACTTTTCAGCGGCACGCCCGCCATTGGCGAAACGGTGCGCATCGACGGCGTTAAGTTCACCGTCGTCGGCTCCATGGACACGAAATTCTCCGACAGCAACTATTTTACCAGCGACGATGAGTCTGTGTTTATCCCGTACACCACGGCAGGCGACCTGTGGGACGCGCGCTACGCCAGTGTGATGCTCTTCGAACCCGTCGCGCCCAATTTTGAAGCGGACGCCATGCAACAGTTTCGCGCTGCCATCGCCAACCGCCAGCACTTCTCGCCGAGCGACAAGCGCGCCATCACCATGTTTGGCCGCGAAGAATTCAAGCCCATCTACGAAGGAATCACCTTGGGTATCGAAGCTTTGCTCTTTTTCGTTGGCGCACTCACGCTGGGCATCGGCGGCGTGGGGGTGATGAATATCATGCTCGTATCCGTCGAAGAACGCATCCGCGAAATCGGCCTGCGCCGCGCGCTCGGTGCAAAAAAATCACACATCCGCTGGCAGTTTTTGCTCGAAGCGCTGGTCATGACGCTTGCCGCCGGCGTGATCGGCATGCTGCTCTCGGCGGCCATCACTTCAGCGATCGGCGCGTTGCCGTTCCTCGGGCCCGCCTACGAGGACGACTCCGGCAAAGTGGACATCAAGCTCACTCTCTCGTTGGTCACCATGATGCTGTCTGCCGCCATCCTCGTTGTGGTCGGCGTGATTAGCGGCTGGCTCCCCGCCATGCAAGCCGCCAAACTAGACCCCGTCGAAGCCCTCCGCTACGAGTAATCCGCCATGAAAAAACTACGCGGAGACGCGGAGTTCGCTGCAGAAAATGAAACCAGAGGAAGGGAATGAGCATTTTTCTGCCTCCGCTCTGCGCTCTTTGCGTCTCTGCTTTAGATTTTTTGTTGAATTTCGTTCTTAGGTTTGCCCGAGGAGGGTGTCGAAATACGCCAGCATGTCCGGCGAGTCCCACTGCTGGAAGCCGATGAACTTGCGGGCGATCTTGCCGCGGCGGTCGATGACGTAGGTTTCCGGGTACATCGAGGTGCCGTAGGACAGTGCGATGGGTGAGTGATTGTCTTTGGTGGACGGGTCGCGGTAGGTCAGGAAGACTATGCCTTGGTCGCGCAGAAATTTTTCGAAAGCGGCGGGGTTCTCGTCGGCAGCGACGCCGAGGATGACGCCGTTGCGCGCCTGGATATATTTCTGCAAGTGGTTCAGCGCGGGAGTCTCTTCGACGCAAGGCGGGCACCAAGTCGCCCAGAAATTCAGTATGACGACCTTGCCCTTCAGATCGGTGAGATGCCCGGGCTTCCCCATGATTTCCAGCGGAAAGTCCTCCGCTCTCTTTCCAGCAATCGAGGCCTCGCCCTGGCGGTAGCTCGGCATCGCAAAGAGCAGCAAAATCCCCAGCGCAACCACCACCACGGCCCAAGCGGCAATTCTTCGAAGGATTCTCATCAAATGCTATACTAACCCAACCGGCCCTGATCGGGAAACAATCCTTCCGCATCCAATACACAATGCCTAACGACGCCCACAACACAACCTGCATCGGCACCGCCGTCCCGGCGGCGACTTCGGGCTCCGTCACGGCTATCGTTCCGGCCCGGGATGAGGAGGCGGTCATCGCGGCGTGCATTAAGTCCTTGGCGAGCCAGACGGAAATTGCCGAAATCCTGGTGGTGAACGATCAGTCCACTGACGGAACCGCCGGGGTCGTGAAAAGCCTCATGGAGAAAGTTCCGAACTTGCGCTTGCTGGAAACCGCCGGATTGCCCGATGGCTGGGTTGGGAAGAACCATGCCCTTTGGGTCGGCGTGCAACAAGCGAAGTCCACCTGGCTCCTTTTCACCGATGCCGACGCTGAGCACGAGCGGAATTCCGCGTCCCGTGCACTCCAAATTGCGCAAGAACACAACGCTGCTCTGGTTTCATTTTCTCCCGAGCAGATCACCGGGACCTGGTATGAAAAATCCCTGATTCCTTACGTTTACCTGAGGCTGGCGAAGCGCTTTTCTTATGAGCAAGTGAATGATCCAAACTCACGCGCTGCTGCCGCGAACGGCCAGTTTCTGATGATACGCCGCGAGGTGTACGACGCTGTCGGCGGCCACGCCAGCGTCGCCGGCGAGCTCCTGGAAGACGTCGCCCTCGCCATGCGCGTCAAGGCCGCGGGCCATGGTATCTGGTTCGGCTCCGGCAACGGCATTGTTCGAGTAAGGATGTACCGCTCGTTCCAAGAGATATGGCAGGGCTGGAAAAAGAATCTCTATCGCTTGATGGGCGGCACGCCGTGGGCGGTTGTCCGCGAGATGGAGTCAAACCTCCCTTGGATTCCGTTTCTGCTGATCGCCGCGGGATTGAAGTATCCTTTGCTGCTTTTGCTGGGAGTTTTGCTCCTGATCGCCCGCCAAACCAGCTACGGCCTTGATCTGGCTCGTAACCATTTCCCCTTTTCTTTCATCTTCTACTACATGCCCGCCGTGGTGCTCTACGTAGCTGTGCTCTGGGCGTCCTACCGCAGCCATGTAAATGGAAGAATCCAATGGAAAGGCCGGGAGTACTCCATTGGAACTCCCGAATCGGCAAGATAAGCGAACATCCATGGTTCTTCTCACGCGAAAAATCGAGTTTGCCGCCTCGCACCTCTACCACAACCCGAATCTCTCGGCTGAGGAAAACCGGCGAATCTTTGGAAAATGCAATAACCCCCACGGCCACGGGCACAATTACACGTTGGAGGTAACCGTTGAGGGCGAGCCGGATCCGGTGACCGGCATGGTCCTCGACCTGAAAGAACTAAAAGAGATTCTCGAACGCGAAGTCATGCAGCGCATGGATCACCGTCATCTCAATTACGAGGTCGCCGAACTGGCCGGACAGATTCCGACCTGTGAGAACATTGCCCGCGTAATCTGGCAATTGCTGGAGCCGAAAATGACGCAAGGCCGGTTGCATCGCGTGCGGCTATACGAGTCGCCCGACCTCTTCGTCGATTGCTACCGCAACGGCGCAGTCCCAGCGGGGAAGTCATGAGCAATGCGCTCAAGGTCGAACTCGGCCGCCGATATCGATTCTCGGCGTCACACCGGCTGCATAGCCCGCATCTAAGCGAAGAGGAGAATTGTCGTGTCTTTGGGAAATGTAACAATCCCTATGGCCACGGCCATAATTACGTGTTGGAAGTCAGCATGTCAGGAGACGTTGACCCGGCCACGGGCATGATCGCGAATCTTGCCGATCTGGATGCCTTCGTCGAACGTCAGGTGCTCGAGGAGTTCGATCACAAGTCGCTCAACGAAGATGTCCCCGCTTTTCGCGAAAAAGTGCCCACCACTGAGAATTTGTGCATGGAGATATTTCAGCGCCTGAAAGCCTTCCCCAGGGCGAAGCTCGAACGTATCCGCGTCCAAGAGACTGGAAATAACAGCTTCGAATACGCAGAGGAAAACCTGGAAGGGAACCGCCCGTGACCAAGCCAACGGAAGAAATTCTGCTGAATGATCGCAAGGAAATCGACGCGCGCACCATCGCCTGCCACGTGCGCGAGATCATCAAGATCATCGGAGAGGATCCGAATCGCGAAGGGCTGCGCAAAACGCCGGAGCGTTTTGAAAAAGCGCTCAAGTATTTGACCAGCGGTTACCACCTGAACTTGGACCATGTATTGAACGGTGCGACGTTTAGCGTGTCCTACGACGAGATGGTCATCGTGAAGGACATCGAGTTCTTCAGCCTCTGCGAGCACCACCTGTTGCCGTTCTTCGGCAAGGCTCATGTGGCCTATTTGCCGGACAAGCGCGTTCTGGGGCTCAGCAAGATCGCCCGCGTGGTCAACATGTTTGCGCGCCGCCTGCAAATTCAGGAGCGCCTGACCAGCCAAATCGCGAAGTCCATCGAGGAAAAAATCACCCCTCAGGGTGTCGGCGTGATTATCGAAGCCCGCCATCTCTGCATGCAAATGCGCGGCGTGGAAAAACAGCATGGACAGGCCGTCACTAGCGCCATGCTCGGCGCTTTCCGTCACAATAAGCAGACGCGCGACGAGTTTCTCGCGCTCGTGCGCCGCAAGAGTTCCTAACTTCAGAGCAGCAGATTTGCCTGCGGGCCTGGCGCCAGAAGACATTCTCTTCGTCAGGCTTTTCGCTTTTGTGCGGCCCGGGCACGGCGGACACGGGCGCGGTTGCCACAAGTGCGGTCGTGGCACCAGCGCTTGGTCCTGGCTTTGGTCGGGTCGTAGAAAACCCAACGGCAATCGGGATTGGCGCAAACTTTAATGCGCTCTACCTCGCGGGTCGCCAGCATTTCTCCAAGGGACGCCGCAATCTGTGCGATCACCCAACTCCAATCGCTCTGTACCGGAACCATTTCGACGCGGAACCCATTTTGGTCCTGTACTAGCTTCTGCCGCCCCGGTACGTTCAATGCCTGATTCAGATTGGAAAGCTCTCTTGCACCTAGGGAGCCTCCCACGGCTAGCTTTTCCGCGGCGCGGCGCAGCAGAATGCGCAATTGCACCAGTTTGCGGCGCGGAATGTCTTTCGAGGAAAGGGGATGAAGGTTCCAATGCTTGAGGAACGTGGCAAGCCACCGCGGATTTGTAAGGTGATCGGTGAGCTTCCCAAAGCCATTCCATTCCTTGCTGTTGGCGAGATCGACCCAGGGGGCGACCTTGCCGAACCCCGTCACGTGGAAGATGTCAGTTTTCATTGTAATGCTTTAAATTAACTTGACTCGTTACAAGAGATCGCCTATGCTCTCGTAATGAGTATAGTAGTGATAGGGCATTACAGCAACGCAAGCTTGAAGAGCCATACTGCGGCTCGCGTTACCGCTCATTGTTGAACCGAGGCCCGTGAAATCCGCGACAGTCATCGAAGAAGTCCCAGCGGTCATGACTCCTGCGCGCCCGCGATTGCATCGCGGCGCCATGGCCTTTTCCTTTCTTTCCATTTACCTCATCTGGGGTTCCACGTACCTTGCGATTCGTTACGCCGTGGAAACGATTCCCCCGCTCTACACTGCCGGCCTCCGCCACTTGATCGCCGGCACGATTCTCCTCGTCTGGTGCCTGGCAAAACATCTTCGGCCCACCTGGGCGCAGGTTCGCGCCAGCATCATCATCGGCACATTCTTCTTTCTTATCGGCCACGGCACGCTTCACTGGGCAGAGCAAAGAGGGCCGTCTGGCCTTGCCTCCCTGCTCATTGCCAGCGAGCCCATCTGGGTTTTCCTGCTCACCACCATCGCCGCCCGGCAGTGGCGCTTGAACGCGACGCTTCTGGCTGGAATTTTTCTGGGATTCGGAGGCGTCGGCCTCCTGATGGGCCGAAGCGCTTTGAATTCTGGCCCCGGCGTGTTTGTCGGTTCGCTCGCCGTCCTGCTAGGTGCGTTTTCGTGGTCCCTGGGAATTGTCTATTCCAGGCGGTCACAACTCTCCGGGCATCCACTTCTCTTATCGGCACTTTCATTATTGGCGGGTTCCGTGCAACTGCTTTTCGCCGGAACGGCTCTTGGGGAGTACCACGGATTTTCGTTCGCCTGCGTCTCCTTACGCTCGTGGTTGGCGCTCGGCTACCTCATTCTCTTCGGCTCGGTTGTGGCCTTCACAGCCTACAACTGGCTCCTCGAGCACTACTCTCCCACCGTTGTTGCCACCCACACCTACGTCAATCCTATTGTGGCCGTTCTGCTCGGCTGGTTCTTCGCCGGCGAAGCCGTCACGTTAAACGTGCTCCTCTCCACCGCCATGGTTATCGGCGCCGTCATGCTCGTCGATCGCGGCATGGCACGCCTTCAGCGAGGCTCTTAAAGTTCTTGCATTTCATCAGTCGAACCAAAAATCAAGAAGGCGCGCTACCCCACCAGCCGGAGCATCTCTCCTCGTTTTGAATCGCTTTCGAGGCTTTGTTTGCTCCCCAAACACGCAACGCGGCGGGGGGAAGCTAATAAAACCGCCTCCCCATTCTCTGACTAAAAATTAAGACTGACGACTAAAAGTTTTCCAAAACAGTGCTACATCTTGGTGATTTCCACGGATGCCCGCGTCGTTTCCCAATCCATGCGCAGCGTGCAGCCATTGACCGTTTTGTCGAAGGCGATAGTGAAGTTCTCGACCGCCGAGGGCAGCGCCGCCGCCTTCATGTCGATTCGCGCAAGGTCCTGCGAGGCGCCCGGATAATCGGTACCCCATTCGCCCGTCTTCTTGCTGATGATGAGCGTCCACTTGTCCTGGTTTGGAATTGTGAAAATAGTGTAGTTGCCGGCGGGAACATGGGTGCCGCCGACCATTACGTCGGCAGAGGTGACGAAGGTCGTTGCATCATTGGCCCCGGCACGCCACACTTGGCCATAGGGCACCAGCCCGCCATAGATTTTGCGCCCCTTGGCACGCGGGCTCGAATAATCCACGGCGATCGACTTCCCATCGGCCAGCGCGCAGCTCGCCTTCGCCGCCGGACTGGGTCGCGAAGCTTTGTCCCCCTGCGCTGAGCCCAGCGCCGCCATCAGACCCAAAGTCAAACATCCCACGGCCAATACAGCAAGTTGTTTTCTCATTTCTTGTCCCCCTTTTATATCGTGCACAAGCATTGAACCTAATTTGTCCGCCCGGCGCAACTCCTAAAACCTCCACCCGCAACAGACGGCTGAGATGGAAACTCGTTTCTGCCCTTTTTATTTCGATCCTTGCGTCGGTACTGAATAAACCTAGGCATTGGCGGATCCGCAGCGGCGCACGCATTATCCAGGGCCAGCGGGTACATGGGAATCTGTTTCGTGGAGGTGTCTACGCCGAAATCACCCAATGGGCGCGACCTCCAACATTGATTCGGGCCTCGACGCTCCCACGATCCTGGTCGAACAAGCCAATCAAAAAGAGATCCGACCGGACGTCGCGAAGCTTTATGAAATGGTCTCCGAGCTAAAGGGCCAAGTCGAGAAGACCGGCTCAACTTCTACTCTTTCCCTGTCCGTCGTGAAAAAACCTCAGCAAGTTGAAAAACTCGCCAGGCATATTAAGGATCTCGCGAAAGGCTGACACTCGTCTTCTCTGTTCATCCAGCCGAAATACTTTCCATTGCTGGGTATGTTCCGCCAACGGCCGGTCTTTGGCCGGTCTTTTGACACGATCTTTCGACATTCTTTTACATTCCTTTACACGTTTGTCGAGTTTGTGTTAGCCTAAATGGGTCGAAGAGAAGAGGAAAAAATTCAGGGGACGACGGAGAGGGGAACTTGAGCGCACCGAAAGCAGCGTTGATCGAACAATTCCGGACCCACGTTAAGGACACGGGCTCGCCCGAAGTGCAAATCGCGCTTCTGAGTGAGCGGATCAACTACCTGACGTCGCATCTCAAGTCCCACGTGAAAGACCATGCATCGCGCCGCGGATTGATTATGATGGTCAATAAGCGCCGCCGTTTGCTGGACTATCTCAACCGCCGCGACCCGGATCGGTACCGCGAGATTGTTGAACGTCTTAGCCTGCGCAAGTAATCGCCCTGCAATTTCATTGGAATCAGGGCGATATCCACTGCGTTCTCACGAAGTGACACATTCCACACGGAGTCTGTCGTTAGGCTTCCGGTTGAATTAGTGCCGGAATTTCTCGTGGTAGTCCGTCGCGTTTCGTGAGCTTCGCGACAATTCTCGCCTCTTGCTCTTCCACATGGATGGCCGCGCTGCGGCCAACGCAAACTCAAGGCCGTTTCCCCAGCGAACGCGCCTAAAGATGCTTCGCTCGGATGCGGAGCCAAAGGAAACGATTATGTCTGAAAATACGCACACCCCCGCACCACATCGCGTCACGGTCGAAGTCGGCGGACGCACCCTGACTCTCGAAACTGGAAAAATTGCGAAACAGGCCAATGGCGCTATTGTGGCGCGCTACGGCGACACCGTCGTGCTCACCACCGCTTGTATGGCCTCGGCGATGAATGACCGCGACTTCTTGCCGCTCACCGTCGACTATCGCGAGAACACCTACTCCGCCGGAAAGATACCCGGCGGCTTCTTCAAGCGCGAAGGCCGTCCCTCGGAAAAGGAAGTTCTCACCTCCCGTTTGATCGACCGCCCCATGCGCCCGCTCTTCCCGGAATCCTGGCGTAATGAAACTCAGATCGTCTCCATGGTGCTTTCCGCGGACAGTGAGAACGACCCCGATGTCATTGCCGTAACCAGCGCTTCTGCTGCGGCTTATTGCTCGGACCTCCCGTTCGAGAAGCCCATTGCCTGTGTGCGCGTTGGCCTGGTGGACGGGCAGTTGGTGATCAACCCTACCGTCGCCGACCAGAAGAAAAGTTTGATGAATATCATCATTGCCGGCACGGATGAAGCCATCGTCATGGTGGAATCCGGCGCGCTCGAAGTTTCCGAGGAAGCCGTGGCTGACGCTCTCGAGTTCGGCCACGCACAAATCAAAAAAATCGTCGCTGCCATCAAGGAACTCCACGCGCAGCTCAAGCCCCAGAAGGTCGTTGTCGCGCCGCTCCCGTTCGATCAAGCCATCTACAAGGATCTTCAAAAGAAATACGGCGACAGGCTCCATGACGCGCTGAACACCGAAAAGCATCCCAAGAAGGAAAGCTACCACTTCGTTGACGCTCTCAAGGAAGAGATCATCAAGTTGATTCCCGAAGAGCCCAAGAAGGAGATGGATGAGAAGCGCACCCTCACCAAGCGCGCCTTTGAACGCCTCCGTGAAAACTTCTTTCGCGATGATGTTCTTAACGCACGCCGCCGTCCCGATGGCCGCGCTTTCGATCAGATTCGCCTGATCACTTGCGAAGTCGGTTTGCTACCCCGCGTACACGGTTCCGCGCTTTTCACTCGCGGCGAAACCCAGGCGCTCGCTACTTTGACCCTGGGCACCAAGGAAGACATGCAGCGCCTCGACCTGCTCTTCGAGCAGGACCAGTTCAAACGCTTTATGTTGCACTACAATTTCCCACCGTTCAGCGTCGGCGAAGTAAAATTCCTCCGCGGCCCAGGTCGTCGCGAAATCGGCCACGGCGCTCTTGCCGAGCGCGCGCTTCTCAATCTGCTTCCTCCCGAAACGGATTTCCCATACGCAATGCGTCTCGTCTCCGACATTTTGGAATCCAATGGCTCCTCTTCCATGGCCACCGTTTGCGGCGGATCGCTCGCCCTGATGGACGCCGGTGTGCCCCTGAAGGCCACTTGCGCGGGCATCGCCATGGGCCTAGTCGTCGGTGACGACAAGAAATACTCCATCCTCACGGACATCGCCGGAGCCGAAGATCACTACGGAGACATGGACTTCAAAGTTGCCGGCACTCGCGCGGGCATCACCGCGCTGCAGATGGACATTAAGGTCCTTGGCATTTCTATCGGCATGATGCGCGAAGCCCTCGCGCAAGCGAAGAAAGCCCGCCTCCAGATTCTCGACACCATGGAGAAGACGCTCGGCGAGGCGCGCACCGCAATTTCCGCCTACGCCCCGCGCCTCTTCAAGCTGAAAATCCCGCAGGACAAGATCCGCGACCTCATCGGGCCGGGCGGCAAGAAGATCAAGTCCATCATCGAAGCCACCGGCGTCAAGATCGACGTTCTTGAAGACGGCACCGTGCACATCTTCTCCACCAGCGGAGCCGGCGGCGATGCGGCTCTGCAAATGGTTCGCGATGTCACCGCTAGCGCCGAAATCGGCAAAACCTATCTCGGCAAAGTCGTTCGCCTCGCGGAGTTCGGTGCCTTCGTCGAGCTTTTCCCCGGTACCGACGGCCTCCTGCACATCAGCGAAATCTCCGAGCACCGCATCCGCGACGTTCGCGACGAGTTGAAGCTCGGTGACCAGGTCCTTGTGAAGGTCCTCTCAATCGAGGGCAATAAGGTCCGCCTCTCGCGCAAGGCCCTCATCCGCGAAGCCCGCGAAAAGCAGCAAAAAGCCGCCGCCGGCGGCGGCAATCCCGGCTCCTCAAGCGGTGAAAGCAACAGTGGCGATTCCGGCTCCCATGAATAACTCTTCAGCTCTTTTTCTTTGCCAACTTGTGTAAGGGCGACTTCAGTCCGCCCTTCTTCTTTCAGGCGCGCTTTACAGCTGGGTGTATGCACGATCCGCATAATTTTGCTCGTGGAGTGCGTAGCGGTTTTCCGCACTTGGAACAGGGCGGGCCATTAATTGAAAGCCGCTGGTGATAGACGGCATTAGGACTCATCTCGGGGAAGCCAGTAATGCGCTCGTACTCGCGTAATATGGCGCCGAACCTGCGCTCCCGGAAAGTTTTCCCCTCACCATTATTGATAAGCGAGGTTACCCTCCAAAATTCTTCATCATCAAGCATGGGCACTCCGGTCTTGCATCGCCAACACGACAGCATCTTCATGTCAAGATTCTCGCATCTCTAATGACGAAGGCCCGGCTTCTTTTGCCGGGCCCCGCAAATTCCGATTTCTTTCCTTACTTTATTACTTTTTGTTTCTCGCAATGCACCGCATCCAACGCCCCCCAAAGCGCGTCCAGCGCCTCGTGGGCCGTCGCCAAAATTTCTTCTTCATTCCCGGCCGCATGCTCCTCCAGCCACCCACGCCAAGCCGCACGATGCGTCCTGTCCGCTTCCTCGTGCACCGCGAAATACGCCAGCCCCTCCGGCTGCGTCACGCCGTAAAACTTCTTCAATCCATCAATCTTCGTCGTCGCAATTTCCGGCACCTGCGATTCGTAAGCGTAGAGTGCCGCCACTGCTTCCGGCAGCACGTAATGTCATCCTCGCCCACTCCTACGGCCGCCGCAAAATCCCGCCACAGCTTCGGATGCGGCCCGGCGGGATTCTCTTCCTCCGCTAGATTTTCCCTGATCAAGCTCTGAAGCGGACCCTCCGTCCGTGCCGCCAGCATCCGCAGGTGCTTCGGAAACGCCTCCACGTGCCGGTAATACTGCGCCGCATAAAGCTTCAGCGCCTCTCGGCTCAGCTTCCCCGCCTGCCAATCCTGATAAAACGGATGCTTCAGCAAACTCCACTCCGCAATCGCCGCGTCCAGCTTTCTCACCAAATCCGCGTTCGCCATGGTCGATCTCCTCCGCAGGCCGCCTCTCAACTTCTGCCCACGTACGCCGCATCAAAATCGTGGCGTGCATTGTATCAAACTTCATTTCGAATTGCCCGAACGAGAACAGGGGCTAGGAGAGAGAGCAGTTGACACAACGGGCTCGTCAAGTCGCAGAACTTTTCGCATCGCGTGCCAGGTGCCAAAATTGATCCACACTGCGAGAATCATTCCGACTGAGTCCGACATTCGAGGAAATATCTCAGAGACAAGATCCCCAGGTAGCAACAAGATTCCTCCCACAAATATCGGAGCCACATTCATGTGACATTTCCGAAGTGCGGAAGGATTGCTTCCGCGATTTGACACGCTGCGGAAATGGCCCAATAGATCTCCCATAAAAAGTTTGCACCTGACGTGACCCAGTCTATGCTCCCGTCCCATGCCCGCGCTTAATCACTGTCTCTCCACTCGCCACCAACCCCGCCAGCACCGGCGCCGCGCTCGCCGGAAAATCCGACGCTCGCACTGTCGGGCCCGAGAGTGCCGCGCAATTCTGTCAGCAAATAATAGGAGAATGTCTGTTCCGAGCGCTGCAAAGAATTCATTACGGGTGTATCGAAAGCCGAGCTTTTCGAGCACCTTCTTGGAAGCTGCGTTCTCAGGGTGATGATCCGCAGACAAACCATTCGCGCCAATAGCCTTAAACGCAACATCAATTACCGCGCGGGCGGACTCTAGCGCCAGCCTTTGGCCCCAATACCTCGGCCGCCAATGGAATCCTAATTTGTGTATATCACACTCCAATTTGTACGGCCTCAGGCCACAGCAACCCACGTGCTGGTTGTCGGCCAGCAAATAGATCGGCCAGTATTGGAACTGCTGAGTATTCATCCGGGTGATCTCGCGCTCTAATCGCTGACTGATTTCTTCGTCGGAGAAAGGCCCGCCGAAGAAGCGTGTCACCTCGATATCGCCCCAAAATTCACGCGCCAATGGCAGGTCGTCTTTCGACCAGCGCCGGAATCCAATCCGCGCGCTTTTCAGAAAATAGGGCTAGTGAAGCATGTAGCTCATTACAGTCGCCCCTGAAAGTGGTGAAGTGCTTAAGACACAGCGCCATGCACACGTTCAATGTCCGCGCCCACTCCGCGCAATTTCTCAACGATCCCTTCATACCCTCGATCAATGTGATACACGCGCTCGA
>QHZC01000578.1 GCA_003224515.1 Acidobacteriota bacterium | reverse complement strand
CGTTCCAATACCAGGCCGGGCCGCGTTCATCGTAACGGGACAATTCTCGGAGGGTGAAGGGCGGCGTGTTGTTCCACTGCGGAGGCAGCGGCAGCAAGGGTGTGTCGGCGCTCAGCGGCAGGGTGAGGTCCACTACACGCAAGCGGCCGGCATTGAGTTCTTCGACCAGTCGCAGAAGGATTTCAGACATGACCGCCCCCTGAAGCAAGCAACGGAGAGTATGCCCAGAACGGCGAAAAAATAAAGCCGGATTGCATTAGCGTGATTTGGCCGCCAGCGATTGGATATGGCGGCGGAACTGGAAACGGTTTTCGAGCAGGCCCAGGTCGGTGACGAAGGCTTTTGGTCCCGTGGCTTCGACCTTGGCGACAATGGTTTGCAATCCTTCAGTTGAGATTGCCTGGCGAGCGGCGGCGGCGAAATCCTCGACGGTGCGCACGGTCGCAGCCCGGGGGATGCCGGCGGCGCGAGCTATACCTTCCAAGTCGGTGCCGGTGCTCGTGGCGGTGGGGAATCCGCCGACAGAGAGGAGACTTTCGTTGTCAAAAACGATATGGACGAGGTTTTTCGGTTTGTAGCGCGCCAGCGTGCTCAAGGTGCCGAGGTTCATGAGCAGGGAGCCGTCGCCATCGAGAACCACGACTTTCTGATGGGGCAAGCAGAGCGCAAGGCCGAGACCAGTGGAGGAGGCGAGGCCCATGGCATGCTGCAACTAGAAAAAATTGCGTCGATGACCGAGCGATTGGAGCTCGGCCGGGAGCGCTCCCATAATGGTGACGACAAGACATTTTTCAAGATCGGAATAAATTGCGCGAAGGCAATCGATGCGAAGCATCATTCCTCCCACATCAAATCATGCGTCAGCAGCAGAGCAACGGGCTGAAGACTGCTTTCGGCGAGGGTGTGGGCCTCGGCGATGCGCTTTTCAACGGAAGCGGACAGATCGAGGAAAGCATAAGGGATGTTCATTGCGCGAAGCAGAGGTTCGGTGACGTTGCCGCCCTGCGTTTGCCAGGGATCGCGCTCGCCAAAGGAGCCGCGATAGGTGATCAGCATGAGGAGTGGGACTTTGTAGAGGTGCGCGAAGGAGACGATCGCGTTGATAGAGGCAAGATAGCCGTGGTTCTGCATGAGCATCGCGGACTTGACGCCGGCGAAGTGCGCGCCCGCCGACAGTCCGACGCCTTCCTCCTCTTTGGCCAGCCGCACAAGGATCATTTCGGGATCGTCTTCCGCAATCCGGATCAGATGAACCAGCCAGGTTTCCGGCAGCGCGGAAAGCAGCCGGATACCGCACGCTTTGAGCGCGCAGTAGATGAGCTTCGAGTTTTCCAGCGAAACGGGCATGTTCAGTTGCTGATCGGCAATTCGAACTTTTTCACGGGGTGAAATTCTACGTCAGGGGAGGCGAGGACTCAAATTGAGGCGGCTGCGTGTGAGTCGGTGGCGGGCTGTGGTTCCGTCTGCTAGACTGGCGCGGTTTTGGCGATGACTACGCGAAGGCAATTTCTGGGGCAGGCTGCTGGTTCGGCGGCGGGGGCGGCTGTTTCGGCGGGTGTATGGCCGGGGTTATTCGCGGGTATAGGAACGGCGCTCGCGGGGGATGCGGGACCGAGCATGCGCTTCCCGAGTTCGGCGCGGGGGCGGATTGCGATTGCCTCGTATCCGTTCCGGGATTTCATCGCGGGACGCGAGGAGCAGGTTGCCGGCGGGAAGATGGAGTTGAAGGAGTTCGCGGCGCACGTGGGCGCCAAGTTCAACATCAAGAAGATCGAACCGTGGAGCGCGCATTTCCGTTCACTAGAGAAGGCCTACCTGGAGGAGCTGCGCGGGGCGGTGGCGAAGGCGGGCGGAGCGATCGTTAACATTGCCGTGGACGGCGAGCACTGCCCTTATGCAGCGGACAGCGCGGAGCGAAAGCGCGCCATGGCGTTCAGCAAGGAATGGATTGATGTGGCGGCGGCGATCGGCTCGCCGAGCGTACGGACGAATATTCCGCAGGCAAAGGATTCGAAACCGGACCTGGAACGGACGGCGGAGAGTCTGAAGCGCGTGGCGGAATATGGGGCGGCGAAAAACGTGGTAGTGAATCTGGAGAACGACAACTCGGTCAGCGAAGACCCTTATTTCCTGGTGAAGGTCATCGAAAAGACGAACAGCAAGTGGCTGCACGCGCTGCCGGATTTCGGAAATACCCTGGCGGCGCACGACGACGAGTACGCGTACAAGGGCGTCGATGGGATGTTTGGATTCGCGTACAACATTTCTCATGTGAAGGAAACGGAAGTGGGTGATGGGAAGGATAAAATCGCGCACGTAGATTTGGCGAAGACGTTTGGGATCGCGAAACGGCATGGGTACAAAGGATATTTCTCGATGGAATGGGACAGCCCGGGCGATCCTTACGCGGGGACGGCAGGGCTGATTGAAAAAACGCTGAAGAATCTTTCCTGAAATTCCCCACTGCAATATTCAAGGTCCTTCTAAAGAAGGCGTAAACCCTTAGTTTCAGCAACCTTTTGATACTTATTTCATGGTTCGAAGAACCATCTGGAGATTGGCCATTGGGCACGGTAGGGCCGGCAGGTTAGGACTTGAATTCATGCGCCGGGCGCTAGCCGGGCGCAGCACTTCTTGTACTTCTTGCCCGAGCCACAGGGGCAGTAGTCGTTTCGGCCAACCCGTGGAGGGGCCTTTGCAGGCGCTGGCTTCGACAGGATGCGCTCGACGTCGCTAATGTTCTCTTGCTCGTCGGGTTCGATCCCGATGATTACTTGAATCCCGTGCTCGTTGCATAGATCCAGGATTTCCATTGCCCGCTCCTCCGTTCGCACGCGTACAACCGCGGGGCGCCGCTTGGTTCCCAGTTTTGCCACGCCCATCCTCCTTGGGATAAACCTAAACAACCCGGTCACCGGTCGTACCTATTCTCAGCCATTGTAGGAAACGGCAAGGTAGCACGCCCAGCAGGAAAGATTTCTCTGGACATTTTCGGGTTCGGGTTTCCAACGCAGTGCCGGGTACCTGCCCTTGCCCAAGTGGAGGAGAAAATCGATTGGCCCCTCGCTGCCGCTGAATTCGACAACTTCACGACTGCTGTTACTGCTGTTGCGAAGTCTGCGAAAAAACCTCTGGCCACCGACACTCTCTGGCCAATCTCCAGGTGGTTCGAAGAACCATGAGCTATTCATAGCGCAGAGCGACCATGGGGTCAATGTGCGTCGCGCGGCGTGCGGGCAAGACCGCCGCGAGTGCGGAGACTGCGAGAACAAGGAAGCAAACCGATACCAGAGTAGCCGGGTCGGTCGGTGTGACCTCAAAGAGAAGACTCGCGAAGGCGCGGCTCAAAGCAAGCGAACCGGCAAGGCCGAGGAGCAGAGCGATTGCGGCAAGAGCGAGCGCTTCCGGAAGAACGAGCCGAACGACGTCCGCCGAGCGAGCGCCCAAAGCAACCCGAATCCCGATTTCGTTGGTGCGCTGGCTGACGGAATAGGAAACGATCCCGTAGACGCCGATCATGGCAAGGGCAACCGCAAGTCCCGCGAATACCAGCAATAAAACGGCTTGAAAACGGGGACTGGAAACAGAATCTGAGAATACTGTTTCCATAGTCTGAATGTCGGAGACTGCCTGGTCGGGATCAACGCGGTGCACGGCCGCTTCGGCGGAGCGGGCGATCTGGCCTAGATCGCCCGCGGCACGCACCAGGAGCGTAGCGAAATACATCGGCGCCTGCGAGTTGGAGAGAAATATGGTGGGTTCGGGAACGTCCTGCAATTGCGCCTGCCGGGCATCGGCGGCGACGCCAACGATTTCGACGGGTTTCTCTATGGTCCAGCAGACGCGGAGCTGCTTGCCAAGAACATTTTGTCCCGGGTAGAAGCGCTGCACGAAGGCGTGGTTGACGATGGCGACAGGCTGGGAGTTGAAACGGGCACGGTCATCGAAGTCGCGGCCACTAAGTAAAGCGGAACGCATGGTTTGGAAGTAGCCTGAGCTGATGATGAGGAATTGTGCGGAGGGAGATTCGGCAGGCGAAGGAGCGGGCTGGTCCGCGGGAGAGAAACAGGAACCGGAGATCTTTTCCGTGAGCGGGAGGAAGTGAGTGGAGCCGGCGGCCTGAACGCCGGGGGTGCTGCGGATTTCAGCTAGGATACGGTCAAGGTATTGCGAGCGCTTGAGATCGTCCTGATAGCGCGCCGGTGAGGTCCAGATATGCATGGTGAGGAGCTGCTCGGGACTAAAACCGGGATCGACGGAGATGAGCCGGGCAAAGCTGCGAAGCATGAGACCGGCACCGACGGAGAGAACAAGCGCGAGGGCCACCTCCGCGACGACAAAACAGCGGCGGAGAGACTGATGGCCGCCAACGCCGCCTCGAAGAGTGCCTTGCTTGAGGGCGTTCTGGAGATCGACGCGAGAGAGACGCAACGCGGGAACGAGACCGAAGACCACGGCGGTAAAAAGAGCAGCGAAGAACGTGAAGAGCAGAACCCGCGCGTCAATCGCGATGGGTTCGCTGCGGGGCAGAGGCGCGTTCTGAGGAACGAGAGCGAGGAGGCTGCGCAATCCAAGATGAGCGAAGAACAGTCCCGCGGCCATGCCCGCGAGCGAGAGAAGCAGACTTTCGACAAAGAGCTGACGAACGATGCGGGAGCGCGCGGCACCCAACGCGGAACGAACGGCCAGTTCACGTAGGCGGCCGGTTCCGCGCATAAGAAGAAGATTTGCGACATTGGCGCATGCGATGAGAAGAAGAAAACCGACGGAGGCGAGCAAGACCCACAGCGGACGCCGGACGCCTTCGGTGACATCTTCGAGCATGGGAAAGACATTGGCGCTCCAGTTCTTGTTGTTGTCGGGGCGCGCCTGGGCCGTAAAGTTGGCGACGCGGAACATGTCCTGCTGAGCCTGGCTGAGCGAGACGCCCTGTTTGAGCCGCGCAACAACCGTCAGGAAACGCCCTCCCTTCCATTCCTCCGAGCGCGTCAAGGGCAGCGGAGTCCAGACTTCCGCTCTGAACTTGGGAAAGGAAAAGCCTTTCGGCATGATGCCAACCACTTCGCTCGGCCGTCCATCAACGTCTATCTTCTGGCCAACGACCGCGCGGTCTCGGCCGAACTGCCGCTGCCAGAGTTCGTAGCTGAGGATGATGCTACGGTCCTGGCCGGGAATTGCCTCGGCGGAGGTGAACGTGCGTCCCAGAAAGGGCGCAACTCGCAGGACCGAGAAGAACTCCGGAGAGACCTGCATACCCTGAACGGCAATCGGCTGCCCCTGGGAGCTGAGATTCGTCATCAAGCCCGAAATGGCGGCCAGGGATTCGAAGGATTGGGAGTGGTCACGCCAGTCGAGGAAATTGATAGGGTTCACGACATTGCGGGGACTGTCATGCTTGGCAGAAGACTCCCAGATGCGGACGAGGCGGTCGGGCTCCGGATAAGGCAAAGGGCGGAGAAGGATGGCGTCGACGACGCTGAAAATCGCCGTGTTGGCCCCAATGCCGAGGGCAAGCGCAAAGCGAAAATCGCGCGCGCATTCATCAAGCCAACCGACAGTGTCCACCGCGCGAGTGTCTTCCTTGAAGAGCGTGGAGTTGCCGAAGCGTTTTTGCGCGTCGATGCGGGCGTCTTCAGGCGACATGCCCGCGGCGCGGTTGTCGGCAATACGCATTTCGAGATGCGAACGCAATTCGTCATCGAGATCATGGTCCAAGCGGTTTCTCTTCAGCAGGCTTCGCAAGCGCGGGATCCAGGACATGGTGCACCTACCTTTCAGGCCGTTCAGGCGAATTCGAGAACCTGGGCGACAGCCTGCGTGAGGCGCTCCCAGTTCTTTTCTTCTTCGGCTAGTTGTTTCCGGCCTTTGGCGCTCATCCGATAGTAACGAGCGCGGCGATTGTTCTCCGACATGCCCCATTCCGCGCTGACCGAGCCGTCCTGTTCCATGCGGTGGAGCGCGGGATAGAGAGAGCCTTCTTCGACGCGCAGGATGTCCTTTGAAACCATCTGGATATGAAGCGTAATGCGGTAGCCGTGCATGGGCACACGGGCGAGGGTCTTGAGGACAAGAAGGGTCAGGGTGCCCTGGAGGAGGTCATTTTTGGATTTACGCATGGGGCTCCCATAGATAGCTATAGGTAGAGACGGCGCGGAGAAGAAAATGTTTCTTCAGAAAAATGAACAAGGTGGAGCAGAGAGCCGGCGGGATAAACAGTCGACCGCCGCTTGTTGGGTGGGCGTGGCAGGCGTATGCTTCACTGCGGATTTTGTGGGGAGGGAGATGGCGATGAAAATACGTGCGCGTTTGTTGGTTGCAGGGATGACGGTGTTTACGGCGGCGGGCGGCGCGTTTGCGCAGCAGGCGGCACCAGCGGCAAGTACGCCGCCGGACCTGACGATAGCAAATCCGGTGAGCGGGTTTGTGAAAGCGGGAGTGGCGCGATACGAGAAGAACATGGTGGCGGCGGCGGAGGCCATGCCTGCAGAGAAGTATGGCTACAAGCCCATGCCAGAGATGAATTCGTTTGGGCATTTAATCATGCACATTGCGGAATCGAACAATACCCTCTGCGCGAAGATTTCCGGCCAGACGGCGCCGGACGTGAAGTATGTGGACACGAACCCGAAGGACAAGCTGGTTGCAACGCTGAAGGATTCCTTTGCGTTTTGCACCTCGGCGCTGGCGAAGGTTGACGATTCGAAGCTGGGGGAGCAATTCGTGCTGTTCGGCAACCGGCCGATCTCGCGGGGAGGCGCCCTGGTCGCGCTGGGCGGCAGCTGGACCGATCACTATGCGACACAGGCGATTTATTTGCGGCTGAACGGGATTTTGCCGCCAACGGCGCAGCCAGCGAAGAAAGATTAAGCACTCCTTACGGGGATGGCTAGTTCACGCGTCCACAAAGCAACTTGCTGTGAACCACTATGCTTCCCGCGTGGAGGAAGAAAATGTTTCCAATTCGCGGTGCGCGGAAGCCGCGCCTTCCAGTTCGCGGGCGGAGCGGTCGTGGTGCACGATCAGGTGCAGGAAGAACATCAGCACCAGGATGCCGCCGAAGGTGACCACAATGGTGGCACCAGTGGGTGTGTCGAGCTGCACACTGAGGTAACAGCCGAGCGCCGAAACCAGCGTGCCCATGGTCCAGCCGATTGCCAGACGCCTGCCGATGCGGTCGGCAAAGAGCATGGCGCCAACGCTGGGAACGATCAGGTAGCAGAACACCAGCAACACGCCGGCGATGGCCACCGAAGAGGTCACCACAAAGCCGAAAGAAGCGTAGAAGAGGAAGTCCCAGAAGCGCACGTTGAGGCCCTGCTGTTCGGCTTTGTCATGGTTCATGGAAATGGCCAGAAATTTCTTGCGAAAGATAAAGTGGAAGATGCCGATGGCGCCGTAGAGAAAAGCCGTCTTGCGAACTTCGGGCCAGGAGACCGCCAGGATGTTGCCTACGAGCATGTCCTTGAGGTGCTCGGTCTCGCCGGTGGCTTTGCTCATGAGAAGAATGGCGGTGGCGGAAGCGACGGCATAAGCGATGCCGATGAAAGCTTCCTGGGGAATGTGGCCTCTGCTCGAGCGAGCGAAAGCGAATATTCCGGCGCCAAGGAACGTGAACGCGAGGCTGATCCAGTAGGCAGCGCGGCCGTGAGGGTCCATGCCGACGACGACGGCGACCGTGGCGCCGAGCGCGGCGATCTGTGCGAGAGCAAGATCCACAAAAATGACGCCGCGCTCGACCACGTGCACGCCCAGATAGGCGTGGATCCCCGTGAGGATGAGACTCGCGATAAACGGTGCGAGCAAAAACGGTAGAATTTCCATCCGGCGGTCTCCTGAACGTTACTTCGTTGTGTCGAAAGTTTGCTTTAGTTTGGCAATATCGTAATCAAACAGCTTGAAATAGTCGGTGATTTCTTTTTCGCCGCCAACCGATGGCATAAGCACGACGACCTGCGCGCCGGTGTCACGAGCGATGGCGTTGGGCGTTTTCAGGTCGAAGTACGGTTCGACCACGATGACTTTGACACTATCGCGCTTCATCAGGCCAATCAACTCCACGGTGTGCTGAGGGCTCGGAGGAATGCCGGGACGCGGCTCGACGTAGCCGACGACGTTGAGGCCGAAGTGTTCGGCGAAATTGGGCCAGGAGCGGTGGTAGGTGACGATTTTGCGCCCGGTATAAGGCTGCATCTCAGCGAGCCATTTTTCGTCGGCCTGTTTGAGGCGCTGTTCGAACGAATCATAGCGCTGGGCAAAATAGGCGGCATCATTCGGACGCATTTCGGAAAGTTTGTTTTGAATTCCCTTGGCGATGCGAAGGCCGTTTTCCGGATCGAGCCAGTAGTGAGGATTGCCGAGCGGGTGGACATCGCCCTCGGCACGGGTCACCACGCCGGTAGGAATTTCGAGGATCTTGGCGAAACGGGAAGCATCAAAGTAGCCTGGTGCGCCGACTTGAATCTTCGGATTGGTGGACTGGCTGATGAGCGGAGGAAGCCAGCCGATTTCAAGCTCCAGTCCCACAATGATGAGCAGATCGGCGTGCCGGAGTTTTAGAAGAAAGCTGGGCTTGGCTTCGACAAAATGAGGATCCTGGTAGCCGCGGGCGACGGACTCGACAGTGACCTTGTCGCCGCCGATCTCCTGGGCGAGCGCGGCCAAGTCCGTGGTAGCGGTCATAACATTCAGTTTGTTATCGGCACTCGCAGGCCGCGGGAAAACGGCGGAGAGCAAAGCAAAGGCCGCCAGGAGAGCAAGGACGCGTGTTTCAATGCTGACGTTGCGCATGGTTTCTCCAAAAAGAAGGTCAGAACGGGTGCGCGCCGTGCGCGCCCATCACAAATAGAAACTGGAACAGGAACTCGTTGGCGTTCGTGAAGCGATCGTTGGGCGCATCCCACAAATGGCCGTACCGATACTGGCCACGGATCTGGCTGAACTCGCTGGGCCAGTAGGTCAGGATACTGGAAAAACCAGTGTCCGTCAGGCTGCCGACAGCGGCGCGGGCGCTGCGATCAAAACGGCCGCCGAGAGTCCAGCGGCGGTTGACGCGGTATTCGGCGTCGGAGTAAAGGCCGAAAGCGTGCTGGGTCTGGAAAGTGTTGAGCGGAGAAAGCTGATCTCGGGCGCTCCAGAAGAGCTCGGTGCGGAACAGGAAGGAATGGTACATGGCGCGGCGGAGCGGCTTCCAGCGGATGGTGGCGTCGGCGGAATAAAGGTTCGTCAGGAAATTCGCGGGATCAAAGGTGGTGCCGACTCCGGCACCGTTGTGGCCGCGGGCGTAAGAAGCGCCGAGGTCCAGGTTGGTGGATTCGCCGAGGTCGCGGTAGACGCGAAGATGGCCGACCACACTGACGTCCTGGCGCCGATGGGCGGCGAAGACATCGCTGGAGTCGCCGCGGTAAACTTGGGCGGTGCCCTGGAGGAACCACTCTTTCGGGGCCGGCAGGAAACGCGAAAGGGAAATGCCGGCATCGTCGATGCCGTCTTCGCCGCCGACGAGATTGTTGGTAACGAGGGGCCGGTCGATGAACGGTAAGGCGTGATTGTGGATGGTGTTGACCTTGCCGAATTCGGCGCGCATCTTGCCGACCTTGAGGAGCAGCCCGGCAGGGAGAGACGTGAAGGTGACGTACCCTTCTTCGACGTTGACACCTTCTTCGCCGAAGGAGATAAAGGCGTCAGCACGCGCGTAAGGGTCGATGATGGCTTGCATGCCAACTTCGGACTCATGGAGTTCGAGCGAGCGCGACGGAGAAATGGTGTTGCGCCCAGCAGTGCCAATGAAGTCGCCAATCAAGCTGATATCTGGATTAAGGAGCTTGGCGTTGGAAGTTGCTCCGCCGTAGGTCTGCGTCTGCGCGAGCTGCGCGGGGGCCGGGGCCGGAGAGTTGGACAGCATACCCGGCTGGGGGTGCGAGGAGGCTAGCAGAACTTGCGGGCCGGAAGCTTGCTCCGGTGATTTCGCTTCGCGAAGTTGCTTTAGTTCGCTACGCAGGAGTGCGACTTCTCAGGCGAGCGTGCGGAGTTGCTCTTCGAGATTGCCTCCTGTGCGTGCAGAATGGAGGAGAACAGCAACCAAGCGAACAGAGCAGCGAATCGTTTCATGACCTTAACTCCTGGAGTTTTATGGAATTGAACCCCTTGTTGTCGTGAGCGTCGGGACCGCAATAGGAAAAGCGCAGAAAGCTAGTGGGCTTAGAGGCGCGCGCGGAGAGGCAGCCCGCGGAAGCGCTGAGGATACCGAAACAAGCAAGGCGGGCGATTTCGAGCCAGTTCCTCGCCGGGGCAATCGGGATGACAGGCAACCGCGCGGTGATAGCGAAAGCCGCAGTCGCGCCGAGCGGGCCAATGCGCGAGGCGGACAGTCCGGCAGACTGCGACGCGAGAAAAACAGCGCTGAAGAGGTAAGGCAAAAAGGCACGTGAGCCGCGCAATCACTTGCATCTAGTTCGTCGGACGGAGCTTAGGCAAGAAAAGTTGCAGGGTCAAGCGCCTAAAGCCTGTTTTTAGTCGCCTCATATACTATACTGGATAACAGTATAATGAAGAGGTGCGATGGCACACACGGCGAGAGACAAAGAAAAACTCTTGATCCGGGTTCGTCGAATCCGCGGGCAAGTCGAGGCCGTTGAGCGGGCGCTGAAGGAAGAGCGCGAGTGCGCCGATGTGCTTCAACTGGTTGCGGCTTGCCGAGGAGCACTGAATGGCTTGATGGCCGAACTGGTCGAGGGCCATATCTGGTTCCAGGTCCTGGACCCGGAGCGCGCCAAGGATTCTCCGCAGGCCGCGGCCGCCGAGGAACTGATCGATATTGTGAGGGCCTACTTGAAATAGCTGAACCATCCGGTGCTGGTCGAGGGCGCCATGGGGGGTTGAAATGCCGGAGAAGGAGATGAAGGCGGGTGCGAGAATAGAAACGGCGCGTGACCAGGCGACAGCTGGGGTGCATCAACCTGGCGCTCCTGCGGCAACCGAAGGCGCGGTCAGCGATTCCGAGGCTGACGGCCCGGAGCACGAACATGCCTTCGATGGGCGGGAAATCGTTCGAATTGGATTTGTGGCGATTGCAGCAATGGCGTTTTGGTTTGCGGGAGTACACCTTAGTTTTCCCCTTGTCCTTGCTGGCGTACTTTGCGCGCTTGTTGGCGGCCATCCCATATTCCACGAAGCAATAGAAAACATTCTCGAGCGGCGAATGACGATGGAGCTCTCGATGGCCATCGCCATTCTGGCAGCGCTGGCAATCCGGGAAGTTTTCACGGGACTGGTGATCACGCTCTTTGTGCTTGTGGCAGAAGTCCTTGAGGGGCTCACCGTAGGCCGCGGGCGGCGAGCCATTCGTCACCTGATCGAACTGCTGCCGTCGACGGCAACGGTGGGCGAACGAGGGGGATGGCGGGAAGTAGGGGTTCAGCAAGTACTGACAGGCGACATCGTGCTCATCAAGCCTAGAAGCCGAATTCCTGTGGATGGTTCGGTCGTGGGCGGCCATTCGTTTGTCGATCAAGCGACCATCACCGGCGAATCGATGCCGGTGGAGAAAAACCTGGTGCATGCCGGGACCATCAACCAATCCGGCGCTCTGGAGGTGCGCGTGGAACGCCTTGGGCGGGATACCACTTTCGGCAAGATTATCCTGACTGTGGAACAAGCGGGGCAATCGCGCGCCCCAATTCAGCGCATTGCCGATCGTCTGGCCGGGTACCCAACATATCCGTAATCATTGTGGCGAGAGCTTGCGGGATCGCGGCAGGAACGCCGCTGGCAATCCTTGGAGCGATTGGAAGAGCCGCGCAACAAGGCGCGATTATCAAGGGCGGTCTGTACCTCGAGAAACTCGCCGAGGTGGACACGATGCTCCTGGATAAGACCGGAACGCTGACGTTTGGAACTCCTGAAGTTCTGGAGCTACGTCCTGCTCCAGATGCGTCCGGCGCTCTCTTGATGAATACTGCCGCGATGGCCGAATCGCGTTCAGAACACCCAGTTGCCAGCGCAATTTTGAAGAAGGCCACTGAAATGAGAATTGCGTATGAAGAATCGAGCCAATTTGAGTACACTCCGGGCAAGGGAGTAACCGCGATCTGCGGGAGTGACGAAGTGATCGTGGGCAGCAAGAATTTTTTGTTGGAGAGAGGGATCTCAATAACGCGCGGGAATGGGCACAGTGCGGACGCCGAAGTTTTTGTGGCCCGGAAGGGCCAGTTGCTGGGCACGCTGGTGGTCGCGGATCGGCTAAGGCCCCAAGCAGTAGAGTCCATTCGATCGCTAAAATCCATGGGACTGAGAACTGTGCTTCTGACGGGAGACGCCCAGGCCGTTGCCGAGGAGGTGGGCAAGAAGCTGGGAGTAGACGAAGTTCGATCCGAGTTGCTGCCGGAGGAAAAGCTGCAATACGTAAAGCGGCTGACAGCGGCTTCTCATACCGTGGCGATGGTTGGTGATGGGGTGAACGATGCCCCGGCGCTGGCACAAGCCACCGTGGGCGTGGCGATGGGGTCAGGAACTGACGTGGCGCAAGAGAGCGCAGACGTCGTCCTGATTGGGAGCGATCTCTCGAAGCTGGTCGAGACTCTGCGAATTGCCCGGCGCTGCCGGCGAACGATTATGCAAAATTTCGCGGGAACTCTCGTAGTGGACAGTATTGGTGTAGGAATGGCCGCGTTTGGCCTGCTCAATCCGTTGCTGGCTGCGTTTATCCATGTGTCTTCAGAACTGGTGTTCATATTGAATTCCGCCAGGCTGGTTCCCTTGAGCGACGCTAGCAGGCGCACTCAGCGGCGGGCCGTTGGTTGAGGCGCGGCCTGACCTTTCTTGAGAGCCCCAACGGCTTGAAACGGCTGTTTCCGAAATCAAGCAAAGATCCCGACTCCCCGGCCGGCTTAGCCTTGTTCCAATCGTCATTCTTAGCTACTCTTAGCAACCACTTAGCAACCAATCAGGACTTTCCTCCGTCAAAGGTGCTAAGCTAAAGTGTAGACAGAATGTATCCGCGGGAAGCTATTTTCGGGCGAATGGTGGTGCGCCGCGCGCTGGCGTTGCTGGCATGCGCCGCACTGCTCTATTTTGCGGCGGGCGGCTCTCTCTTCCACCAACATACAAATGGGCCCGACACCGCCTGCCATATCTGCCAGGTGCTGCACCTGCCGGCGCTGGCGGCTGCCCGGCTTGACCTCGTCAGCACGCCGCAGATGGTCGTCTGGAATTTTTCGCTGCCGCAAAACGCGGCGCCAAGCGATTCCTTATCTCTGCATCGCGCCGGGCGCGCACCTCCCACCGCCTGATTCCTCACCCCTGAGTTAGA
>QHZC01000577.1 GCA_003224515.1 Acidobacteriota bacterium | reverse complement strand
CGATCAATTGTGGCTGAGTGCTTGACTTATTAGGTGTGGCCGAATCGGGCTCACAACTGGTAGTCAGCAGACCCCTGGTTTGTGGTTGCCGGACAAACAACGGGGAAAGAAGAGCAGCAAGGAAGAAGTGAAATGTTGAACTGGCTGTAACCAACTGAGCTGGTCCGGTTCTTCGCGAACCTGACCGGAAACCTTACCTCGTTTTCGGCCCAGGACAGCGAAGAGACCGGCGGCAACGGCCTCCTTATCTGTCCTTTGCCGGACAGAAAAAGGAGGAGCAAATGCCGACTGAAATGAGCAGTGGAATACCTGTGATTACGCTCGATATCAACGAAATGGGGCAAATCAAGAAACGGTTGCCGAGATTGACCCAAGAGGAGCAGCTTCGCAACACGCTCCTCCAAGGTCTCTATCCCGGCATTCGTGTCGCACGCCTCAATGTCCCACCGGGACGACTCGAAGATCACCAGGAAAACGACGTCCAAAGATCGATGAGGTCTTTCGAATTCGATGGTGTGCGATATCGGCTGATCGGCGCGAGCGCCTCGGCGAAGAGCGGCAAGTTCTATGCCGTGGACGAACGCTACGAGCCCGAGATCGCAGAGCGTTTTCGCAAATGGCCCGAAGCAGCTATCACCTATTTCGGAATTCTGGTTTCGCCGTGCAAACAGCGCATCCAGTTGCCCGACGCCAAGGTGATGGTTGTGAAGGACTGCACCTTGGGCACGAACGATTGCCGTGGCTGGGTCTCCCAGTCGATGTTTGGGCGTTTTCACCTACCCCGACACCGACTGTATCAGTTCCGGCTGGCATTCGAAAAAACGCAGGCAAAGGGAGCATGCAAGGTGATGGCCGACGACGTGGCCCAGAAACTTGGGGCCGACATCATCCTGCCTGAATCCTGCGTGAAACCCGACTACAAGCAATCCTCGAGGTTTCTCGACTTCCTCCGTTGGCGACGACCGAAGATCGAGGTCAGGAGCTACCGGGGACCAGTGGTATTCGGAATCCGGGAGGTCTCCAGAACACTCGATCTTCATAGCAGCTACACGCTCATTGAACACGCACCGTGGGAGTCCATCCAGCTTGAAGTCGCACCGTTCGCCATGGAACAGGCTCGCAAGTTACGAGAGGCATGCCAAGACGGACGATACGATGAAGTGATCGAACTCCTGGGCACGTCCCATGTACAAGCTCCTTGGGAAGAGGGAACCGACTCGGAATTCACCTCATACGAGCACACTGTTGTGGAAGCTGTGCTCAAGGTGGATTCGAGCGGCTACCTTATCAAACATCCCTACATCAACAGCGCACTGAACCGCCTGCTGGCGAAGTGGACGTTCAAGCTTTCGACAGCCGGAGGCTTCAAAATCCCAGGCTTCGCCCTTGCCGACGACGGCTTTCTCGCTCTCTATCAAGGGCAGGTCGTCGCCGCATCGGACTGGCTGCCGCAGGACCGAGCCGTCAGTTCGGTTCCGTGTCCGAAGGGTCTGGTTGTGCGCTATCCCATTCGCATGTTCGAGGACCTGCTTCCTTACACGCGGGTATCCACGGGAGAAGCTGTTGCCCTGGTCACCCAAGCGATCGAAGAACAAAACGGCTGCTCGATCGATGTGTCGTCGGCCGTGGATTTGGTGGAAGAGCAGATCAGGTTGGTAGGAACGTTTGTCCTGCACAGCGAAACGGCGGCCAAGAACGGAGGAGATTTCGACTTCGATCTCGTAGCCATAGTTGAAGGAGACCGTTTCCCTCGCTTCGTGGAGAGCCGCTTCGCCCACCAGGACCGGCACGAAAAAAGAAAGACCAAACACAAAAAGAAGCAAAGTCCTTGGTGGAACCTAACGCTGGTGGCAAATCAGGCCAAGGGAAATCAGATTGGTCCGATTACCGATCTGAAGACTTCTTGTTTTGCTGCGGCGATGACCGCTGAGGCCTACCAACTCGTTGATGAGCTCCAGCATGCCTTGGACAGTCTGAAGTGGGGCACCCAAGTGAACCAGGAACTCATCGCCGAGATCCGCAAGAAAGTCCCGCCCGCGCCTTGGTTGCAGCTCAAAGACAAGGAGCGGGTCAGCGATATGCCGGTGCATCTGGAAGTGCTGCCCACCGACAAGATCGGCTGGCTCTATAACCTCACGAGGAAGGAAGTCGAAGACTTCTTTTCCGCCAAACTACCTATAGCTGACTTCCACGGGCTGATTTCAGGCGAGCGCTTTACAAAGGAAATGTCTCAGGAGTGCCGCATGGTCAGTCGCATCTACGCGGAGGGAGTTGGAAAACTCATCACCGAAAAACGGGCCTTGGACGATGCCTTTTCTAAAGCCGAGGCGGAGTATGAGGCCAAACGAAACGATCCTGCAACCAGGAATGAAGCACGCGCACAGCGCAATGCCGTTCGAAGCAAGATCCACGCCCATAAGGAACACTTCCGCGAGGAGTTTCAGGCCTTGCGGTCGATCGTTCAAGCTTGGGGAGATGGAAAGAACCAGAACCGGCGTGGTTGGTGCCAGGCCCTGCACGCGATTGTCTGTGCGGGCAAAGGCAACGGGTCGCTGCTGTTTCATGCCTTTCCCCAGGAAATCATCGACAAGGTTGCGGAGGAGACCGGCAGCAATCCTGTTCAAGTCTCCGTTCCCAATCTTGTCGATGGGGAAATCGAGTTTGACGAGCATGGCCGCGTTTTTCTCGTCGAACAGTTCCCGAACGGCGATGGCAGCACTCAGGAGCGCAAAGTCTTTCTCCTTCGGATAACGAAGCTGGGCGAGGTGCTCGTGGATGGGAAAGTTGTCGAGCGCGTGCAGCAATTCCCGATGCGATACGGGGCTGGCACGATCCAGGATGGCAAGCTGGTGTTCAACGATATTCGCCAGCGACCCACCGTGCGGCGTCAACCACTGAAAGGCCAGCCGAGCGCGAATGACAGCAGCGCGGCCGGCACACAGGGAGAAACACCCTCGTGAGAAAAAGCCGTCCGGGAGGTCTGAAGTCAGGCCTCCTGGGCGGTCCTTTATATAAAGGAAGGGGGAAACGTGAAGAGGTTTTGGGTTTCCTGCATAGCAGTCGGCACTCTTGGATGTCCTGCCTGGGGACAAAAGGTCGAGGTTGAAAAGCTGGACCGGGGAAAGATCATCCACGTTCAAACCGCCCTCAATCACCTGACGGTTCTCGAAATGAGTGAGCCGGTCAGCACGGTTGCCGTAGGCAGTCCGGTCTTCAAGGTGGAATGGCGCGAGAACAAGGTCTTCATCGAACCCAGCGAGCCAGACGTGGCCACCAATCTGTTTGTGTGGACTCCGTCAGGGCGTTTCAATTACGAGCTTGATCCCGCGGGTGTCGTGCCCGAAATGGTTTTCGCCATCGACCAACCAATTCCTGATCCTCCGAAGGTCGTTGTTGCCACGAATCGGAGCAGTGAGCCAGCCGATCGGTCGCCTGCGGAGGTACTGACCAAGTTCAAGCTGGTTCGCTTACATGGCTCCATTCCTGAGAAAAACCGGGTCGCAATTTATCTGACGGATACACTGGAGCAGGATGGACAACTCTTCCTTCGCTACACCATTCGGAATGAAACCAAGGAAGCGTACGTACCCGGTAACCCGCAGGCAGTGGCGCTCAATCGACCGCGTTACCGCGTATCGCTTTACGTTCTCGCCAACTCCCAGTTGAGTCCCGATGAGACAGCACGGTTGACATCTAGCGGTGAGGCCCCGCTTGAGATTGGGAAAAGCGAAATGCCCTCATCACCAATCGAGCCAGGGCAGGAAACGACAGGAATCGTCGCGATCAAGCTGCCCGCGACTCATGCGGGACCGACCGTGCTGCGGCTGACATTCCTAGCCGGGCCTACCGGGCCGATTAGCGCCACGCTGGTGCTTTGAGATGCCAACTCCTGTTTCGTCGCGTGAGGTGCATGCCTGGATCGAGGGGGTCCTGGCCGAGCGATCGGATATCGGTCTGAGAAAAGCCATCGCGAATATGATCTTCGATCCGTACAGCCCGTTCGACTCGAAACCAAGGCGCAAGCCCAAGGTTTGGTTCGTCTTTGCGGTGATTTTGTTTGCAGCGTTTTGGGGATGTTTTGTTTGTTTCAACGTCTTGCGCTAGCCCGGAGCACGTTCCTCTAACTATGAACCGAACATACTCAGCACCGCGTGAACATGCTCCTCTTCTTGAAACCTACGAAACGGTCATCGCTGGATTGGTACTCGCCAGCGGCTCGCTCGCCTGGTACGTGGCGCGAGAGCGATACCACCTCACAGGCATGCAGGTCGCCGAGCTTGTCTGCTATCTGCTGATCGGGTTAACAGCTGTCTATTCCGCAGTCTTTCTGCTCCTGACAACAGGCACTCGCCGGGAAGAGCAGTGGCCGCACCCCCCTAAGGTTATACCTCCTAGGAGAGATGAACGCGTTAGGCGAGAAGCTTGGAGGCATGAGTCCGTCGTACTCGGCTACGACGTACATGGCAAGCCATGGCTGTGGCCTGACCGCGTCCGGGTGATGCAGGGCATCGTTCTGGGCATGACCGGGTCGGGCAAGACAACGTTACTGAGAAACATCATCACCCAGGACCTGTTTCGGGTAGTTGGTCCTCCAGAAGATCCGCATCGCATTCCTATGATTATCCTCGACGGCAAGGCTGACCTCGAATTCTTCGAAAGCCTGCTGCCGCACATTCATCGTGCAGGTCGCCTCCATCAATTACGAATCCTAAACCCCAGCCGGCCAGATTTGTCCGTGCGGTATAACCCATTGCACTCGACCGATGAAAACTATATGCCGGTCGTCAACATGGTTTTCGGGTCGTTTAACCTGCACGACGAATTCTTTGCCAAGCACCAGTTGAATTACCTCGCAGACATCGTACGCGTGCTCGCCTATACGGGTGTGAAATTTAACTTCTACGACGTTGTGGTGATGGCCATCGACGAGCAGGTCCTGCGCGAGCAAGTAACGAAGGCCTCCCGACGCCTGGAGCGAGACCGAGAAATCAGTACGCAACGCAAATTGAACTTCGAGATGTCCGTGAGGAATCTATACCAATCTTTTCGGGACAGGGAGCGCCTGCCGAAGATTCAGGGTCTGCTAAACGAGTGCATGACATTTCTCGATGACGAGTTGAGCGTCATCACCGGGCCGTATGAGGACCTGCTTTCGCTCGACGAGGTAATCGAGCAGGAGCTCATCCTGTTCGTGATGTTGAATGTGAATAAAAACACAGAGCCGGTGCGCGCGCTTGGCAAAATTTTGCTGCAAAACTTGCAACTGGTTGTTGGCAAACGCTACGAGAGCAAGGAAGAGCGCCAAAGGAAGAACCGTCCACTGTTGAGCGTTGTCCTGGATGAATTCGCACCGTTTGGGTACCGGAACTTTCCGCAAATCTTGCAGACCGCGCGCGGTACCAACACGGCGTTTCTCT
>QHZC01000099.1 GCA_003224515.1 Acidobacteriota bacterium | reverse complement strand
CTTCTCCTTGGTAGAACCCAATTTCCGTATCGTCGTCCTTCAGCCGGTCTTCTTTCGGCTTCGCTTCTTTCGGCAGGGGAGCGTAAAACAGGTCGAAGGTCCGGCTCACATCTTCCACGACCGGTTCCAGGCAACGCGCACACACCAGTTCGATCTTCGTTTCGAGGTTGCCCTCGATGCGAATCTGCGATTCCAACAATTCTGCCGTCGCGGTCACTTCGAGCGGTCCGATCTGTTTGATCTCCGCCGAATGAAAATCGATGCTGCCCGGGGCATACGTCTTGCGGATGCGCAGCTTGCGGACGGCCAATTCCTTAACGTCAAGGAACATGTCTTCAGCGCCTCCGGCGCGTTCGCTCATGCTTGTACCATTATTCAGTCGCCTCTTCTCCAAGTCAAGGAAGCGCCCCTCCGATGGTCCCATTTTTGCACCCCGTTCGTCACCAACCCGGTCTAGTACCCGCTCCTTGGCGTGCGGCAGCCCTGCCGCCGCGGTTGCCCTCTTCGTACTGCCGCAGCTTGGCGGGTGCATGGGAGACTCGCTAGCGTAGTCTTTCGGGATCAATGCGCTGGTCAAGATAGATCCATAGCACACGGGCAAAGAGTGTGATCGTTGGCGCAAACGGCAAGAACAACAGCACCGCCCAGATGATGACTTTCGTGATCCACCACCCCGTCAGGGCCCACAGCAGCACCGCAATTGGCGCCATGATCAGAACTCCCAAGCAGTAACTGATGTACATGGCGCCCAGGAAGTAGCCGGGTTCCCGCTCAAACTGCAGGTCACATATGGAACAGCGCTCACACATGTTCGGGAAACCCCGGAATATGGAGTAGCGAAAAATGTTACCGATGCGGCAGCGGGGACAGCGCTGTTGAAGAATGCTCCCCAACGTTGACGGCTTTGTGGCGGTTTCCATCAGCGGCGGTTCAAAGCTAACCGATCAGGAAGAACAATGGCGGGCGGCGGCCACTGCATTTGGCTCCTGAGAATGCGGGTGGCTAATCCTTTGCGGGTTGCTTCTTTCACTGATCGTCGAGTATCTCCAAAGCGATCTTAACCAAATCTGCCGCTGCCACACTCTTTCTTCAGCTGCTTCGTCTCAGGACCAAGCATCCCGCGATCATGTCGTGCAAGGCCTGCTTTTTCTCGGTGAACCCCGCCATGATGTATCCGATAAATGCAGGCACCATGTTGGTGATGATCTTGGCAAAATGCCTTCCCGTGGAGCGACCGAAACTGACGCGCTGTCCCGCCATATCCGTCACCACCAGACCCAACACCTTTTTCCCGAGCGTAGCCTGCCACTCCGAGCTCTCCAACAGGGCGTGGTACAACCATGTCAGGAGCAGGCTCACTGTTGCGGCAAGAAAGATGAATCCGATGAGCATGAATATGCCAACATCATTCATGTCTTCTTCAGGATGGATCTCGCCGATGAATGCGCCCAGTCCCGTCAGAAAGATGAGCGGAATCAATATCAAGACGAAGCCCAAACCCAACACCACATTGTCAATGAGGAGCGCCAAAAAACGCAGCCAAAATCCCGCGTACTCTACGCACGGTACGGCGGCGTATCCGGCACGCGCGGGGATGGAAGCGGCGCCACCTCCGATCGGTGCCGCAACCGCTGTGCTCATGATCGGGGCTCGCGGCACCGCAGCAGCAACCGCGAACGCTTGTCCGCAACGGGGGCAAAACGCCGCACCATCCACCATCGCTCCGCCACACTTGGAACAATACACAATGGTTCCTCGCTTCTTTCTTGTCTTTCGCAACGACCCCTAAGAATGCCCGCCAAATCCTACTTTCAAGCAACGGCAGGGTCAATCCTTCATCGGATAAGGCAAGAGCGGCAAAAAATTCATAGCACTAGTACCCAATTCCCACTCATCGCCATGGCCTGCCATTCCATGCATCTTTATGATTTCACATGTGCTTATCAAAAAAGAGAAGTTTCTTCCAGTTTTGGTTCATTTCTTGCCCCCCTGAGGTGTCCCGGTCAAAATCGAATGGGAGGAAATTTATGCGCTTCCGGACTTCGCTCTGCCTCGCCACCCTGTTTGTCGTTTGTTTCACTATCGCGGCCTGGTCTCAACCGCTCCCCGCCCAGCTTGCGGGAGATAACCTCGAACCCACACCGGATAATCAATCGCTGTCGGGGCAAATCGCGTCTGTAGGAGATGCGGAATTCTCCGTTCAAGTGAAGAAAGACAAGGATGTGAATACCGTTCAATTCCTGGTCGATGGCCAAACGAAAGTCGAAGGCAAACTCGCCGTGGGCGCCGAAGTCACTGTCGAGTACCGCTCCCAGGAAGGCAGGAACATCGCCGTGCGTGTCATCGTGACACCCGCCTCCGGAATGAACTTGTACTAGCGAGACATCCCCCGCATACTCTAGAAGCCGGTCACCGACAATCGTAATTTCAATGCGGCCGCCTGCCCCAGCCTTCGCGGCCGATTTTCATTTTGAAAATTAAGGAGTCTTGATGCGTACGACTCTGAAAATCATTCTGCCCTTGATCGTCAGCGTCGCATCG
>QHZC01000102.1:10623-12511 GCA_003224515.1 Acidobacteriota bacterium | reverse complement strand
TCCGGTCCTCTTCGACTTTCCTTGCACTTCGGGCATCTCCGTTCGAATGCGCAGCAATTGCCCATGTTTGGCAAGTACACCCTGGGGCGTGTCGAAAATTATATTTTCCTCATGAACTTTGGAGGTTCCGGGTCCGGCGAGGCGGGCTCCGATCCGCTTCAAGGCGCGATGAAACCCGGGCACGTCGCTGATTCGCAGCTTGATTTCAGTCTCTCTTGCCATTGGGTTCTTCACGTCCGGCCGCAGGCTGCTTTCTTCCGCTGCCAGCTTCCGTAGTAGTATAGCGGACGCACGCGATTCGTTACGCCCGGCGCGCAACCCTGCCGTGCGCACCACTCAAAGAGGCTTATGGACCCCGAAGCTAACACGGCCTCGCCAGTGCTTTCGCGCCAAACTCCCCCGGATGCAGTTCCAAAGCCACCCGTCGCCCGGCGCGAACCCGTGGAGCATGTTTTGCATGGCGACCGCCGCGTCGACCATTACGCCTGGCTTCGCCACAAGGAAAACCCCGAAGTCATCGCCTATCTGAAGGCTGAAAACGCCTATACCGATGCCATCCTGAAGCCTACCGAGGCATTCCAGGAGATCCTTTATCAAGAGATGCTGAGGCGGATATTGCAAACGGATCTCTCCGTTCCCTACCGGCTCCGTGGCTATCTCTATTTCACACGGACCGAAGAGGGAAAGCAGTACGCGTTCCATTGCCGGAGCAGCAACGGAGAAGGGGCTGCCGAAGAGCTGCTTCTCGACCTGAATCAGCTTGCGGAGGGCCATTCATTTCTTGCATTGGGTTCCTTCGAGGTCAGCGAGGACAATCACCTGCTCGCTTATTCGACCGATACCTCGGGTTTCCGCCAATACCAGCTTCAAGTCAAAGACTTGCGCACCGGAACCACCTTTACCGAGCGATTCGAACGTGTCACCAGTGCCGCCTGGGCCTCCGACAATCGTACCCTCTTCTATACCGTCGAAGACGAAACCACGAAACGTTCTCACCGGCTCTATCGGCATGTTCTGGGTTCCGCTGAACCGGACGCCCTGCTGTTCGAGGAGAGCGATGAGCGTTTTCGAATCGAAGTGGAGCGCACACGCAGCGGCGCTTTTCTCCTTCTGACCACCGCGAGTCATACGGCCAGCGAAGTCCGCTTCTTGAGCACCGATCAACCCACCGGAGAGTTTCGGCTCGTGGCTCCGCGCGAAGACAACCATGAATACTACGCCGACCACCATCCCGGGTCGGCCCCGAATTCGAATGACGGAGTGTTTTACATTCGCACGAATTCCGGCGGGCGCACGTTCCGCCTCGTGACCGCCCCGGTGAACGGCCCTCGCCGAGAATCCTGGCGCGAGATCATTCCCAATCGCCCGGAGGTCATGCTTGCTGCCGCGGAGGTTTTCCAGACTCACCTCGTGCTATTCGAACGCGAGGGTGGCCTGCCTTATCTCCGCATTGTGGATTTGACCGCTGACGCCCGGAACGCTCTTGCGGCGTCGCATCGCATCGAATTCGCCGAGCCCGCGTACAACGCTTCCGTCGGTGAAAACCTGGAGTTCGACGCCTCCCATGTGCGATTTCAATATGAATCGTTTGTAACTCCTCGTTCCATCTTCGACTACGACGTTCGCACCCGCGAACGAAGCCTGCGGAAGCAGCAACCTGTTCTTGGCGGCTACGATCCGTCGCAGTATGTCAGCGCGCGTCTGCATGCCACCGCTCCCGACGGCACCCGCGTTCCTCTTTCCATCGTCCATCGCCGCAACACGCCCCGCGATGGCTGGGCCCCGCTTCTTCTCTATGGTTACGGCAGCTACGGAATCTCGGTGCCAGTCAATTTCAGTTCGAATCGGCTCAGTCTGCTGGACCGTGGCGTGATCTACGTTGTCGCAC
>QHZC01000102.1:6197-10566 GCA_003224515.1 Acidobacteriota bacterium | reverse complement strand
ACGGCGCCGCAAAAACTCGTCATTGAGGGCGGCAGTGCCGGCGGCCTTCTCATGGGCGCAGTGACGAATATGCGCCCCGATCTTTTTCGCATGGTCATCAGCCATGTGCCCTTCGTCGACGTTTTGAATACCATGCTCGACGCGTCTCTCCCGCTGACCGTTGGCGAATACGAGGAATGGGGCAATCCTCAGATCGCGGAAGACTATTTCTATGTGAAGTCGTATTGTCCGTACAGCAACTTGGAGCGGAAGCCTTACCCTGCGATATTGGCAAAAACGGGGCTGAACGACAGCCAGGTGATGTACTGGGAACCGGCGAAATACGTCGCAAAAATGCGCACCTTGAAAATCGATTCGAATCTGCTCCTGCTGAAAACCAACATGGGAGCGGGCCATGGCGGCGCTTCCGGCCGCTATGACTATTTGCAAGAGATTGCCCTGGATTATGCTTTCATCCTGACGCATCTAGGCATCAAGGAATGACGGTCCGCTGAAGCGACGAATGAGCGAGCCTACAACACCGCTGATGCAGCAATATCACGCCATCAAGGCGCGCTACCCGCACGCCCTGCTGCTCTTTCGCCTGGGCGATTTCTACGAACTCTTTTACGAAGATGCGATTATCACGGCGCGCGAGCTTCAGATCACTCTCACGTCCCGCAATCGCGAGAAGGGCCAGCCAATTCCCATGTGTGGCGTTCCGTACCACGCTGCCGACGGCTATATCGCGCGCCTGATCCGCGCCGGCTTCAAAATCGCGATCTGCGATCAGATGGAGCAGCCCGGCCCGGGCAAGAAACTCGTCCGCCGCGAAGTCGTGCGCGTCATCACACCGGGTACCGCCACCGACGGCGCGGTCCTAGACGTCCGCGAAAACAATTTCCTCGCATCGGTCGCCAAACACGCTTCGGGGTCACCCCTGGGCCTCGCTTTCGTCGATCTTTCCACCGGAGAATTTCAGGCCACTGAATTCTCCGGGGCCCGCGCCGATGACGCTCTTCGCGACGAACTGCAATTGCTTCGCCCGAGGGAAACACTGCTTCGCCGGCCACAACAGCTCTTCGAAACGGCAAAGACCTCGCTCCTCGAAGGTGTTGGCGGCGTGGAATCCCGCCTCGAAGATTGGATCTTTCAGCGCGGCTACGCCGAGCGCATCCTACGCGAACAGTTTGGCGTTGCCGAACTCACGGGCTTGGGCCTCGACGATCACCCGCAGGCACTGGCTGCCGCCGGCGCCATCGTTCACTATCTTCGAGAAAACGCTGCGCGCGGAGACCGCCCTGCGATTGCCAGCGAAAGTGCAGATGCCTCCGGATTTGAAGCATTGCGGCATCTCGACCGTGTCCGCTACTACGAGCAACACGACGCTCTCGTCCTCGATCCCGTGTCCGTCCGCAATCTAGAGCTGCTGGCGCCCATCTTCACGGAAGAAGCCAGCCGCACCGGTGGCCCTGCCACTCTGATTGCCGTGCTTGACGCTACCGTGACCGGCATGGGTGCGCGGCTCTTGCGCTCCTGGGTCCTCCGCCCACTCATCGACAGCGAGGCCATCGAGGCCCGCCTCAACGCGGTCGCCCACCTCGTCCAACAAACCGTCGTCCGGGGCGAAATCCGCAAGGAACTCAAAGGTATCCTCGATCTCGAGCGGCTCACCAGCCGCGTCACGTTGGGCCTTGCGACTCCGCGAGAGCTCGTAGCGCTGCGCAAATCGCTCGGGCAACTCCCGGTGCTGAAGAATTTTCTCACGCCGCCCCCCGCTGGTGGCAGCGAGCTTCTTCGTCACCTCCACCAGGAAATCGACGAACTCGCCGATGTCCGCGATCGCCTCGCGCGCGCCATCGCCGACGAGCCGCCGGCCCTCGCCACCGATCCCGGAATGATTCGCAGCGGCTACAGCGCCGAGCTCGATGAACTTCGCGACCTCAGTCAGCACAGCAAACAGATCATCGCCGCCATGGAAGAGCGCGAGCGCAAACGTACGGGCATCGGCTCCCTGAAGATTCGCTTCAATCAAATTTTTGGGTACTACATTGAAATCTCGAAACCAAACCTGCATCTTGCCCCGGCGGACTACGAACGCAAGCAAACGCTGGTCAACGCCGAGAGGTTTACTTCATCCGAGCTGAAGGAATATGAGCGGAAAATCCTCGCTGCCGACGAGCGCATCTTGGAAATCGAGCGCCAGCTCTTTACCGATGTCCGTTCTTCCGTGGCTGCAAGGGCTGCGCGCCTGCGCCGCACCGCTGCGGCCGTCGCGCAACTCGACGTCCTCACCACATTCGCAAAAGTGGCCGCGGATAGCGGCTATTCCCGCCCCGAATTCAACTCCACCGGCGAACTTCTCATCATTGGCGGACGCCATCCGGTGATCGAAGAGCTGCTGCGTCAAAAAGGCGAGCGCTTCGTTCCCAACGATCTTTGCTTCGAGCCTGGGCGTCAGCAACTGCTTCTGATCACCGGTCCGAACATGGGTGGCAAGTCCACTTATCTTCGCCAATCAGCGCTCATTGTGCTGATGGCGCAGATGGGCTCCTTCGTTCCCGCGCGTCAGGCGAAACTGCCCATCACCGACCGCATCTTCACGCGCATCGGCGCCAGCGACAATCTCGCCCGCGGACGCTCGACCTTCCTGGTCGAAATGAGCGAAGTCGCCGCCATCCTGAATCACGCAACCCCCGCAAGTCTCGTCCTCCTGGATGAAGTTGGCCGCGGCACGGCGACGTTCGATGGACTCTCCATCGCGTGGGCCGTTGTCGAACATCTCCAGAAACACACACGCGCGCGCACGCTCTTCGCCACGCACTATCACGAACTGACGGAGCTTGGCGATCTTCTCCCGGCAGTCAAAAATGTTCATGTTTCCGTCAAAGAAACGCCCAGTGAGATCATTTTCCTGCGCCGCGTAGAGCCTGGTAGCGCGGACAAAAGCTACGGCATCGAAGTTGCCCGGCTCGCCGGGCTTCCTCGCAGCGTGATCGAGCGCGCCCGCGAAGTTTTGAAGAGACATGAGCAAAGCGAGCGCGAAGTCAGCGAGGAGCTTTCTCCCGGAGCCGCTGATCCCGCGCACGAGGACGGCAACCAGCACGTGCTCTTCACCGCTCTGGACCGCGAGGTGCTCGAAAAACTGCGCGGCGCCGACCTCGACCAGTTGAAGCCCCTGGACGCGCTCAATCTGCTCGCCGAGCTAAAAAAACAAATTTCATGACTCAAAAGCCCCTGCTCGTCCTCGGCATGATGTCCGGCACTTCCGCTGATGGAATTGACGTTGCCCTCGCACGCATTTCCGACGCGCCGCCAGATCTGAACGCCAAGCTTCTCGGTCACGTGTCTGTTAAATTTCCTCCCGCGCTTCGCAGGGAAATCCTCTGCATCGCCGAACAGCGCCCCATCACCGCAGGAGCTCTCAGCCAGCTGAATTTTCGATTGGGAGAACTCCTCGCCGGCGCTGCCATTGCCGCTTTCCGGCAATTCCGAGTGCCACCATCAAAGATCGCCTTGATCGGCAGCCACGGCCAGACGATTTTCCACCAAGGCAAGCCCGTCAACTTCTTAGGGCGTCCCACCGCCTCGACGTTGCAAATCGGTGAGCCGGCCATTATCGCCGCGCGCACCGGCATCACCACCGTCGGCGATTTTCGCCCTGCAGACATGGCCCTCGGCGGGCAGGGCGCGCCCCTAGTCCCCTACGCCGACTATCTTCTCTACCGCCACGAAAAACTCGGCCGCGTCTCACTCAATCTTGGCGGCATCGCCAACATTACGGTCCTTCCGCCTGCATGCAAACCGCAACAAGTCTTCGCCTTCGACACCGGCCCAGCCAACATGCTCATCGACGCCCTCGTTTCACATTTCACACGTGGCCGCCAGCGTTTTGACAAAAACGCGCGCCTCGCCACGCGAGGCCGCAGCCTCCCCGCGCTGCTCGACGATCTCTTAGGCGATCCCTATTTGAAGCTTGCACCACCCAAATCCACTGGCCGCGAATACTTCGGCCATGCTTACGTAAAGAAACTCCTCACCCTCGGCCGCCGCCAGCGCGCCAAGCCCAACGATCTCATCCGCACAGCTACAATCTTCACCGCGCTCTCGGTCGGCGAGGCCTTGAACCGCTTCGTGCTGCCAAAAACGAGAATTCAGCAGCTTATTGTGTCTGGCGGTGGCGCGCACAATCCGCTAATCCTCGCGCAACTCGCCGCAGCCCTTCCCGGCATTGAAGTTCTGCCCTCTTCCCGTCTCGGTATTCTCGAAGACGCCAAAGAAGCCTTTGCCTTCGCTCTTCTGGCTTACGAAACATTTCACCGGCGCCCCGCGAACCTGGCGTCCGCAACGGGCGCCCGGGGCCCCGCGATCCTCGGTAAAATATCCTATG
>QHZC01000102.1:0-6014 GCA_003224515.1 Acidobacteriota bacterium | reverse complement strand
CGGCCTGCTGGAGCGCGACAATCAGATGAGTTTCCGCGGTGATCTTGCCGAAACCTGGTCGACTCCCGACCCGCTTACTTACGTTTTCCATGTCCGCCGCGGCGTTCGCTTCCACGATGGCCGCGCGCTGACCTCCGCCGATGTCAAAGCGACCTTTGACTTCATCAGGAATCCCGCCAACAAATCCCCAAAACAGGGCGCCCTTCGCATGGTCACCTCCATCGAAGCGCCCGACGACACCACGGTCATCTTTCATCTCAGCCAACCGTACGCTTCCTTCTGCGTCAATCTGATTCCTTCGGCCATCGGCATCATTCCCGCGAATGCCGGCGCCGACTTTTCCCGGCACCCCATCGGCTCCGGCCCCTTTCACTTCGTTCAGCAAACCCAGGACGAAGAGGTTATTGTCGAGCGAAATCCAGAATTCTTCCGAGACACGCCTCAGATCAAGCGCGTCCGATTCCGAGTCGTTCCCGACGGCGTCGTGCGCGCACTCGAATTGCGCAAAGGCTCTGCCGATCTCGAAATGAGTTCCCTTTCCCCGGACATCATTCCCGTCCTGGTGCGCCAGCCGGATCTGGCAGTCAGCGAGCGCACCGGCACGAATCTCAGTTACCTCGGTTTCAATCTTGAGGATCCTGCCTTGTCCCATCGCGAAATTCGCCAGGCTCTCGCTCTCGCGACCGACCGCGAGGCGCTCATCCGTTATCTGCTCGACGGCCAGGCAAAACTGGCTGCAGGTGTGCTGCCCCCGGATCACTGGGCCGCGGAAGCGAACCTCGCGCAGTATCCCTACGATCCCGCTCGCGCGGAACGGGTTCTCGAGGCTGCGGGTTTCCCGCGCAAGCAGGGCGGCGTACGCCTGCGTCTCACCCTAAAGTGTTCCACCGAAGAGCAAGCCCGACTCATCGGCGCAGCCCTCCAGGAACAATGGCGCGGGGCCGGCATCGAACTGGAACTCCGGCCGCTCGAGCTCGCCACGCTATTCTCCGACGTCGCAAAGGGAAATTTCCAGATCACCTACCAGCGCTGGGTCGGCGCCAACACCGATCCTGACTTTTTTGAATATGCTTTCTCGTCGAAGCGCTTCCCCCCCGACGGCGCCAATCGCGGACACTATCGCAACGCGCGCATCGACAAGCTCACAGACCAGATTCGCGTGGAGATGAATCAGGAAAAAAGGAAAGCACTATGCAGTGAAGTTCAGAAAATTCTTGCGGACGATCTTCCCTACCTGTCGATGTGGTTCAACGACGTCGTTTCCGTCCACCGCCGCTCGCTCGGCACACTCGATCTTCCCTCCACCGGAAACTACAACTTCCTCACCATGCTGCACCCGAACCACGACTAACCGGCGACATTGTCATCCTGTTCAGGGAAAATGCGAGACCCTACTCCAGCGCCTTGTCAATCTCCGCCACCGGAATCGCTCCTTCCCTGCCGATTCTCCAGGTGTCGCCATTCAATTCCACGATTGTCGAAGCGAGCGTCGCGCCCGTTTCTCCCGTGTCCAGCACCAGCGGCACGCGCAACCCCAGCTGCTTCATCACCTGTTCTGCGTTCGAGCACGACGGAAACCCAGAGATGTTAGCACTCGTTCCTGTGATCGGACCTTCGAATTCATCGATTAAGCGCCGCACCACGGTACTATTCGGCCAGCGCAATGCGATGCGGCCTGTGCCTGCGGTCACTTTGAGCGGGATGCGCTGCGCGGCGGTCACGACCAGCGTCAAACCTCCCGGCCAGAACGCCTGCGCGAGCCGCAAAAATTTCCGCGGCGCTTCGCGCGCGAGCAAAATGGCTTGCTCGATTGAATTGACGAGGATCGGCAGGGCCCTCGTTTCCGGGCGACCTTTCACGCGATAAATTTCATCGACCGCGGCAAGATTGAACGGATCGGCCGCCAGTCCGTAAAAGGTGTCCGTGGGAATCGCAATCACACTTCCGCGCGTGAGAAAATCGGCCGCGTAACGCAGCCGGTCTGCCTCCGGGGACTGCGCATTGACGCGCAACAGTTCAGCCGGCAATTTTTTGGCCCCTGGCGAAGTCGTGACGCCACCCTGCAGCGCCCCGCTAGCGCTGCCCTTATTTGGGCGACGCTACCATATCCTTTGTAGCAAGAGCAATATAAGCCTGCCCGTTGAGTCGACCTCGGCACCAACCAGCACAGAATTCTTTGGGAGAAACTCTATCCCAGGCTTCCCCGTGGCCAGGGTGTGGCACGCAACCTTTCCCAGCGACCTAACCTCAATAGAGACTGCGAGGCGGGCTTCCGTGAAGCGCCCGGCAAAGGAAGTTACCAACCTTTTACAATCAAAAAGGTGGAGCCTATACGGCGAGTTGTTGAACGCCAGCAATCACAACAACCGCAGATTTCTAGGTTTAGGCTATAATTCCACGTCCGGCCAAATTGTGCTCTTTACCAACGAAGGCATTCCTGTCACGCCTTCCGTTGGGCTGGCGTTCGATTTCTCAGGCAGTCGCTGTTTTCTTGCTCCGAGGTGTCCCCGCAGAGTCGCATTCCGTTCGCCACCTTACAACCCCCGTCGGTGCTGCCGGTATGGGGCGACGTTCGACGGCTGGCAATGTTGACTGATTGTCATGGCCTGGCGAGCGTTCAAGAACCTCCGGATCGCGACTCGGAATCGCTGAATCCGCACTAGTTGCAGCATGGAATTAGCGCGGATAGTGGAAAATTTGCTACCCTCCACGGTGATGGCAACCCCCGGGAAAACCGCTCGCGACGCTCGCCCCGCGAATGAAGCGGCGCGCCTCACGAGCCGCGACAATCGCTGGCTCAAGGAGTTCCGTATGGCTCTGCGCGGCGGGTTGCCCACTGAAGGCGGATTCATCGGCGTCGAGGGCGCGCGTCTCGTCGAGGAGGCGCTGCGCTCCGGATGCCGAATTCAAGCTGTGCTCTTCAGCGAATTCGGGGAACGCCATCACCAACGTCTCTCTTCCCTCATCGACCGGCCCGAAATGGCTTTTCCCGTCCTGCGTACCACGGACCGTCTCTTCGAGGGCCTCGCCGACACGGAACGCCCGCAGGGGGTCGCCGCGCTGGTTCATCCTCGGGAGAACTCCTTCGATGATTTCGTGCGCGCCCCTCTTTTTGCCTGCGCTCCCCTGCTGGTCGTGCTCGCTGGCGTCCAGGATCCTGGAAACGTTGGGACGATCCTGCGCACGGCTGCCGCCTTTGGCGCGACCGGCGCCGCCACCGCTGCTTCCGGCATCAGCGGCACCGCGAACCCTTTCTCGCCGAAAGCTCTGCGCGCCTCCGCTGGCGCTGCTCTGCATCTTCCTATCCTAGCGGGCATGTCGCTTTCGATTCTCCTGGCGCAGCTCAAGGTCGCGGGCGTTCGCACGCTCGCTGCGAGCGTTCACGAACCGCGTGAAGGTGACCAACCGCTGCTCGCTCCGTGGCAAGTCGATTGGTGCCAGCCCGTGGCCCTGCTCGTCGGCAACGAAGGATCCGGTCTTACCGAGGAAGTCGAGCGCAGCGCCGATGCGCGCATCCGCATTCCCATGGCCAGCGGCATCGAATCCCTGAACGCCGCCGCCGCGGCTGCAGTCGTCTTTTACGAAGCCGCTCGTCAAAGAAACGCCGCCGCCGCGCCGGGCCTCCCTGCCAAAATAACGTGAGCCTCTTCTCAAAATTGCCGCCACCGGCCCCGGAGCCCGACGTGCCCGCTGCCAACCAGCCGCTCGCCGAGCGCATGCGCCCGCGCACCCTCGATGAATTCATCGGCCAGGAAAAACTTCTTGGTCCAGGCAAGTCGCTTCGCGTTCAAATCGAAAACGACAACCTCGGTTCCGTGCTTTTCTGGGGCCCGCCTGGCTGCGGAAAGACGACGCTCGCGCGGCTCATCGCGCGTCTGACAAGCTCCGAATTCGTTTCCTTCAGCGCCGTGCTCGTAGGCATCAAGGAAATCAAGGAAGTCATGGCCGCGGCCGAGCACAAATCCCGCTCCGGCCATCGCACCATCGTCTTCGTCGACGAGGTTCACCGCTTCAACAAAGCGCAGCAGGACGCCTTTCTCCCCCACGTCGAAGCCGGCCACATCGTCTTCATCGGCGCGACCACCGAGAATCCCTCATTCGAAGTGATTTCCCCGCTTCTCTCTCGCACCAAGGTCTATGTCCTCGAACCGCTCACAACTCCACAAATCGTCGAGCTTCTCCGCCGCGCCCTCAATGACAAGCAACGCGGCTTCGGAAGCGCATCCGTCGAAGCTCTCGACGACATTCTCTTCCGCATCGCCTCCTTCGCGAATGGCGACGCCCGGGCCGCTTACAACACGCTCGAGCTTGCCGTCCGCAGCGCGCAACGCAGTGAAAAAGGTGCGCGCCTCATCACCTCGGAACTTCTCGAAGACGTGCTGCAAAGGAAACTCCTTCGCTATGACAAAGCCGGCGAGGAGCACTTCAACCTCATTTCCGCACTGCACAAATCCGTTCGCAATTCCGATCCCGACGCCGCTCTCTACTGGCTCGCGCGTATGCTCGAGTCCGGCGAAGATCCTCTGTATCTCGCGCGTCGCATGGTCCGCATGGCCAGCGAAGACATCGGTCTCGCCGAACCCGGCGCGCTCGCCGTCACGCTTGCTGCCAAGGACGCCTTCGATTTCCTTGGCGCCCCCGAAGGCCATCTCGCTCTCGCGCAAGCTGCTGTGTACCTCTCACTGGCGCCAAAATCCAACGCCGTTTACACTGCCTACGGCGAGGTCACGTCACAGGGCTCATGAAAAACATTGGCTACGGCGAAGGCTACAAATACGCCCACAATTTCGATGATAAAGTCACCGACATGACTTGCCTCCCCGACAATCTCGCCGGTCGCATCTACTACAAGCCCACCGGCCAGGGCTTTGAAGCGCGCCTGCGGCAGCGCCTTGACGAAATCCGCAAAATAAAGTCTCCTCATACATCGTCACCGTAGGGGGCCCAGATGCACCGTGCATTCGCGTTTACCACACTCCTTATGCTCGCTCTGCCGTCGGCGACTTTCGCTCCCGCGCCGCGCCCCGCGATAACCGGGCTCTGCTTTGTGCGGCTCAAGGTCAGTTCCTTTGACAGCGCGGGCAAATTCTATGGCGATTACTTGGGTTTGCCGCGTTTCAATGCGTGTTGGGCGGCATCCGCGGGAACATGCTTTTTCATCACTCCTTACCAGGACCTCGAAATCGTCGGATTAGATACGCAGCCAACAAACCATCTGCTTGACACCATTGGCCTGTGGACGGAAGACGCCGGCGCTTTGCGCGGCTACTTTCTCGCCCGTGGTTTGAAACCGGGAGACCCCGCCTCTCAGTTCAAAGGCGAGCAAGGGTTTGAGATCTCCGACCCCGAAGAACATCATTTGGTATTTCTATCCGTGGGCAGCCCCGGCAGCCTTCGGGACAGCACAATGCAGGTCAGCAATCACATGATCCATGCCGGCTTCGTCGTTCATGATCGTGCTGCTGAAGATCATTTTTACAAGGACATTCTCGGCTTCCGTATCTATTGGCATGGAGGCAGAACTGACACCGAAACGGATTGGGTGGACATGCAAGTTCCTGACGGCACCGACTGGCTCGAGTACATGCTCAATGTTGCGCCGAATGCTAACCACAAAACGCTCGGCGTCATGAACCACATCGCACTCGGCGTTGCTGACATCCACGCGGCCGAAGAAAAGCTCATCAAGAACGGCTGGAAGGGCGGCCAGGAGCCCAAGATCGGCCGCGATGGCAAATGGCAACTCAATTTGTACGATCCGGAGGAAACTCGCGTCGAACTCATGGAGTTTACGCCGACGAAAGACCCATGCTGCGCTCCCTATAATGGCTCCCACCCCGGGCATCCATAAGTGGCGCGCGACCGAGCACACTCCTGAGATGAAATCGCGTGTCGCACCAGACTTTCAACGGAGTCTCATGAAACCCATGGCTCTTGCCCTTGGCGTCACTTTCATCTGCCTTCCGCTCGCCGCCCAGGACGCGCCTGCGCGCCCGCCCATCACCGGCATCGCG
>QHZC01000101.1 GCA_003224515.1 Acidobacteriota bacterium | reverse complement strand
GGCGGCTGGGGAAAGATGGGACACACGCATATTCGCCTGGCGGCTGCGAGCGAGGATGTACTGACGGGTGCACTGCGAACGGCGTGGAAACTGCGAATTGATAAGAACGCAAAGACAAGCCGAAAAACAACCCATGTGGCGGAGCGCAGCGGAGTAACAGATAAGAAACGCGGGAAGCGACGACTATGAGAGCAACAAGAGCGGGAAACATTAACAGCGATAAAAAGGACTTGTCACCAGAACAACGTGAAGAACTACTCAGAGCATTGAAAGCCCGTTTTGAGAAAAACATGAACCGCCATAAAGGTCTTGAATGGGCTAAACTACAAGCAAAGCTGGAAGCTAATGCTGAAAAACTGTGGTCACTCAATGAAATGGAAAAAACTGGCGGTGAACCGGACGTTGTTGGTCATGATAAAAAGACGGGCGAATACATTTTTTATGATTGTTCAGCGGAAAGTCCTAAAGACCGCAGAAGTGTTTGCTACGACCGTGAAGCGCTGGAGTCAAGGAAAGAAAATAAACCAGAAGATAACGCTATTGATATGGCAGCTGCTATGGGCATTGAGCTTTTAACGGAAGAACAATATCGAGAGTTGCAGAAACTTGGAAATTTCGATACGAAAACGTCGAGCTGGGTGAAAACACCTTCTGCTATCAGAAAACTCGGCGGCGCCCTCTTTTGTGATCGCCGCTACGACACTGTTTTCGTGTATCACAACGGTGCGGAATCTTATTATGCCGCTAGGGCGTTCCGTGGCTCGCTAAGGGTCTAAATTTTGCACGCCGGCACATCAAACAGTCTGGCCGAGCACTCGGAAGTAATCCGGATTGGGACATGCGGATCGGTACCGAGTCGGCTACTCTTCCTCAATCCGACTTCTGCGTCCCTCGGAGAGAAATCAGACACTTGGCACGTGGCCCTCACATTGCGAAAGAACGAAAGAACGATGGCGACGAGCGCCTCAGAGACTTCGATCCGACATTCCTATCTCTGCCCGTTTTCGAAGTCCCAAATTAAGGTCGCGAAGAAGGATCTCTTTCTGTAGCCGCGGGTGACCAACCAGAAGACGGAAACATATTGGCCGTTCTGACGGGCAACACTGAAATTATCTGAAGCAATGACGTGCAAAAGCGCACGAGCTCGCAAGGGTCCCTGGGCAGATCACCAGACCCACGGATTTCCAGCCCATGATTCCAGCCCATCTCGCGCTGCCGGAGGTCCGCTGTTATACGCCGATACCCGCAGCGCAGTCCAACGAGTCCTTCCTTTCGCTATTTTTGACTAAGGGCCGTATCGTTCATTAATCTCAGAACATCTTAGAAGGGAGCCCACAACGGGAGGAAACACCTTCGGGAGTCTTCAATGCAATCATCCAACACGTTCAAAACTCTGTTGTCTGCCCGCGTCGCGCTCGCCGCAGTGTGCTTAGGCACTTTATTGGCGCCGGCTCACAATCAATCCAATCCGGCGGCAGAAACCAAAAGCCAAACATGCCCGAACGATGACAGCGGGTTGCAGTTACCATCTGGTTTTTGCGCGACGGTCTTCGCTGACGACATTGGTCACGCTCGCCACATGGTAGTTGCGCCGAGCGGGGTTCTTTACGTCAACACCTGGTCGGGCAGCTACTACGGCAACGACACGCCGCATGCCGGCGGTTTCCTCGTGGCCCTGCAAGACAAGAGCGGTGCGGGAAAGGCCGATGTGATCGAGCGCTTTGGCGAAACCGTCCAAAGTGGCGGAGCAGGCGGTACAGGCATCGGCATGTATAAAGGATCGATCTACGCTGAGATCAATGATCGGATCGTGCGTTATTCATTGCCCGCCGGCTCCATCGTGCCGTCTGGCTCTGCCGACACCATCGTCTCTGGATTGCCTTTGGGCGGCGACCATCCGATGCATCCATTCATCATCGACGCCGAAGGAACGATGTACGTCGATGTCGCCAGCGCGACCAATTCCTGCCAGCTGAAAAATCGGACCCTCAAGTCGCCCGGCGCGAACCCCTGCAGGGAACTTGAGACGCGCGGCGGCATCTGGCGCTATGACGCGAATAAGACGAACCAAACCTTTTCAACAGCTGAGCGCTTCGCTACGGGAATCCGCAACGCTGAAGGTTTTGCCATCGGCTCAAGTGGGCGACTGTTTGTGACCCAACACGGACGGGACCAACTGCACGCAAATTGGCCGGACCTCTATAAACCCGACGAGGAGGCCACGCTGCCGGCTGAAGAGTTGTTGCTCTTGAAGCCGCAGGGAGACTATGGCTGGCCAGAGTGCTACTACGATTCGTTTAGGGAAAAACTGGTTCTGGCGCCGGAGTACGGTGGCGACGGCGGCAAAACGATCGGCGTATGCGCGAACAAGATTGCTCCCGCTGCGGTCTTTCCCGCCCATTGGGCGCCTAATGCAATGGTGCGGTACGACAAGAAACAATTTCCAGCGCACTACCGTGACGGCGTCTTCATCGCCTTCCACGGGTCGTGGAATCGGGCACCATATGCGCAGGGTGGCTACAACGTGGTTTTTCAGCCACTCGCCGGGGACCGTGCATCCGGGCAGTGCGAAATATTTGCGGACGGTTTCGCGGGAGCGGTGAAGTCGCCGGCCAAAGCCGAACATCGTCCCTCTGGCTTGGCGGTGGGACCGGGCGGTTCGCTCTACGTTTCCGACGATATACGCGGACGGATCTACCGGATTGTCTATCATGGTGGCGCCGAAGGCGGTGCCGATAACATCACGGCATGTCCGAGCGCAACAGCTCCGGCCGGCAGTCCTGTTGAAGTGGCGGCGCAACCACCAGAGGGGACGCATCCAGACGCCGGGGCGACCGCAGTGGGCAGCCTTCCCGTTCCTGACGGCGCGACACGAGAAATGGTTGCTCTCGGTGAGCGCATCTACCGCGGCCAAGTGGGGGAAGCAGCGTGCACTGGCTGCCATGGTGAGAGCGGTCAGGGCACCCCTCTGGGGCCCGATCTAATGGGCAAGAAATGGCTTTGGAGCGATGGTAGCTATGCCGGAATTGCGAAAACGATAACCGAAGGTGTGTCGCAACCAAAACAATATCGCAGCCCCATGCCGCCGATGGGTGGGGCGCAACTTACGCCCGACCAGGTATCAGCGCTCGCAGCGTATGTGTGGGGCCTCAGCCATCACGTGTCGCCCAAGCGGAATTAATCGCGTAAGTTCTGCTAGGGCGTCACCTGGGCACGACCGCAAGGCTCTCTTCTGTCTAAAGGCATATTCATTTCCGAACGCTAGCATTCGGCATTTCCGCGTTTCACTTCGGCTAGTCGCAGGTCTCCCACGGTGTCCGTTTCACGCACTCACAGGATTGACGCGCTTCGCGGGAAGGCAGGTTAGGGACGGACCTTCTGCAACGTCACTGTGGTATCGGCTGGAATTCCAATCGTGGGCTCGCCGCTGAGGTAACCGAGGGAACCAAGGAAGAAATCGATTTGCCGGAGAACCAGGATGTGCCAAGGCGAGCTATCGCTGCGGTTGAAAAACCCGTGTCTCTGACCTTCGGCGGTATAAAATTCGGCACGGGTCCCGGCAGCTATCAATTGGCGGGCGAAGTCGCGTGCCTTTTCTTGAAGCGGATCCTCAGTGCCGAAAATCAGGATGGCCGGAGGTCCGCCCTTGATCACTCTCCAACTGGTGATGAAGGCGCCGAGCGGACCCTTCGCAGCCTCAGCTTGTTCTGGAGTCAAGGCGCTGCGGTTCGGGAAACCGAACGCGGGATTGATTAGCACCAATGCGTCCGGTTCGCATGAGACGGAGGCCTCCTCATCGTCTGGTTCAAACGTTGTGTTGTAAGCCGCGAAGGCGGCCATGGTGGCGCCGGATGAACCACCTCCGGCAATGACTCGCTTGCCATCAATGCCCAAGCGCATCGCGTTCAGGCGTAACCAGCGAACCGCACTCTTGGCGTCTTCGGCGCACGCCTGGGGAACAGTGTGGTGTATGCTTTCGATCCGGTACTCCGCCGAGGCCGCAACCAAGCCTCGCGTCGCGAAGTATTCCGCCGCGCTTGCGAACTGTTGCGGAGTTCCAGTCGCGCAGCTGCCACCGAAGAAGAAGATGATCGCCGGTCGCCGACCACTCTTCTTCCAGCCGGAAGGAAAGTACAGATTCATTCTCAAATCGCCCTGCGCTGTTGTCTTATATACAGCAACGGCTTTGTTGTCGTGGGGTTGGAGATCAGCGTGGAGCGGCTTCAGCGCTGCGTGCGTGCCGCCGACCAGAGACAGAAGGGCAAGCACCACTAGCCCGATGCGCATATCTCCCTCACACCGTCATCTTCCCTCATAGCAAACTCGCGATCAACACCCGAATAGTCGGCAACTCTTAACTTGGGATTAGTTCAGGGTTGCCCGTCAGATTGGCATAGGGGCGGCGGTCACCCGCCGACCGCCGAGTAGGCCCGGGGAATTTCACCCCGAGCCGCTCACAGATTCCGGACTTGAGCCTCACGACTCATCCGGCTCGTGCCACCCATTGAAAGCTGCCGCCTTCCGTCGAGGTCATCGAGTTCCTCCGGTTGCCCGTTGACTCGGATCAGGACGGGTGACCTGCTCCCTTTGCTCCTCGGAAATTACTCCGGATCAACGCTCCTATGGAGCAGTCCGCCCCTGGCGTGCGCATTGGTACTTTCGGCCTCACGAGGCTTCCGCTTGTGCCTTTTCCCTTATCATCGCCAACCAGGTTCTCAAGTTCCGTACGAAAGCCCAGACTAGAGTCACGCCCCCTGTACACCGGACATCGCACGGTCAGTAAGTAGGTTGCTTCCGTGCTCTTCCCGGCCCGGGCAGGCAGTTCCGGTTCTGATGTCGTCCGAGTGGTGTTTCGATGCGTAATCGGAGGTTCATTTGTTGGGATAGAGCTCGAGCGCGCCAGTTGTAGACGGGGGGTTACCAGCCTCACCCTTTCGGTTGCGAGGTGGGTTCACATTCCCGTC